>JAJDCT010000116.1 GCA_029260695.1 Phycisphaeraceae bacterium | reverse complement strand
CCTTACCCCACCGCAGTCGCAGTCACATCGATCGACCCCCGCCTTACCTTCGGCGAGCCTCAGTACCCCAAGGCACACGAGCTGCCGGTCGGCGGGATGCCCGACCCGATCGCCGTCTTTGACGGTCAGGCGGTGGTGTATTTGCCGGTATCGATTGCAGCCGACGCCGAACCTGGACAAGTCGAAGTCGTCATCCAGGCGGAGTACCAGGCCTGCGATGACATGACCTGTGACTTCCCTCAGACAGTCACCGCGACGGCAAGGCTGACGTTGGTCAGCGCCGACACGGAGTTTCAAGATTCGGCTGACTCGGCGGGCTTGTTCGTGGGCTTCAACCCGCAGGTGTTTGAAGCACCTGTTGGTATGGGCCAAGAGGTAATCCCTGCGGCGCAGTGGCCGAGCCCCGACGGCCGGAAGCTACAGGTCACGACTGTCTGGCAGAACGCCGAATTGCGACCTGGTGGCTTGGGTGTCTTGGCGGTGGTGATGGATGTCGCGCCCCACTGGCATGTCGTTTCGGACGAAGCTCAAGCGGTGGAATCTGGGTTCGATCCTGTGTTTACGACGGTCACAATTGAAGACGCGGATGCCCGGCTCACCTTCGGCGAGCCTCAATTCCCTAAGCCCATCTCGTTGCCGGTCGGTGGTCTGCCAGACCCGATTGCGGTGTTCGACGGCCGAACCGTTGTCTACCTGCCTGTGGCGGTTGCTTCCAAAGCCCATACAGGTGCGGCCGAGGCGACGATCGCGATCAACTACCAGGCCTGCGACGACCTGACCTGCGACTTCCCAACAGAAGTATCGGTGCCTGTGTCGCTTGACGTGATTGCAACCAATGCCGACGAGAGCACCGAGCCCGGCCCGGTTGATCTATTTAAAAACTTCGATACCACGGGATTCGAGGCGATTAGTGGTGGAACCTTCGCCGCGCTTGCCAGTGACACGAAGCCTTCAACCGAGGTCGACTTACTGATCGTCAAGGTGGACCCGTCGGGGCCCGCAGGGTTTGCCATGCTGTTATTCCTGGCCGCGGTCGGTGGGTTATTGCTGAATTTTACACCGTGTGTGCTTCCGGTGATCCCAATCAAGATACTCGGATTGGCCCAGACCGCAGGCAACCGCCGAAGAACACTCGCGCTCGGCGTGATGATGGGCGCGGGTGTGGTGGCATTCTGGCTTGGCTTGGGTGTTGCGATTGCAACGGTCAGCGGATTCACCGCCTCGAACCAACTCTTTCAGTACCCGGCGTTTTCAATCGGTGTAGGCATTATCATCGCGGTGCTTGCCGTGGGGATGTGCGGTCTGTTTGCGATCCAATTACCGAACTTCGTCTACGCAATCAACCCCGGACACGACAGCTACACCGGGTCATTCGGCTTCGGTGTGATGACGGCGGTGCTCTCGACGCCCTGCACCGCGCCGATGATGGGCGCGGCCGCGGCCTGGGCAACAACACAACGCCCCGAGATTACGCTGGCCACATTCGTTGCGATCGGCTTGGGGATGGCACTGCCGTATCTCATCCTCTCGGCCAACCCCAAGCTGGTGGACAGCCTCCCTCGAACCGGGCCCGGCAGCGCCCTGCTCAAGCAGGTCATGGGACTGTTAATGCTAGCGGCCGCAGCGTTCTTCATCGGCGCCGGAGTCACCGGCATGCTTTCCGATGGCACCGAGGCCGCGCCTAGAGGCCACTGGTGGGTGGTCGGGGCGCTGGTGGTGGCCGCGGGCGTGTGGCTGATCATCCGTGTGTTCGGCACAACACCCTCACCGATCAAGCGCGGTGTGTTTACCGTGCTCGGTTTATTGTTGATCGCGCTGGCGGGCGTCGGAACAGCCGCCCTGACACATAAGCCCGATAGCGCGGACGCTCCGATCCATTGGGTTTACTACACGCCCGATCGGTTAGAACAGGCGCTGGCCGACGGCCATGTCGTGCTGCTGGATTTTACAGCTGACTGGTGCGCCAACTGCCACCTGTTGGAATTGTCTGTGCTGAACTCGGACGAGGTATCCGGCATTCTCAAGGGCGATGGCTACGTCGCGATGAAGGTCGATCTGACCGGCAGCTACCCCGATGGAAAGCAGAAACTCAAAGACACCGGGTCCGTGACGATCCCCTGGCTGGTGATCTACGCGCCTGATGGCACAGAGGTATTCAAGAAAAACTGGTACACCCCCGGTCAGATCACCGACGCGCTGACCAAGGCCGCGCACGGTGCAAATAGATTGTCATCCAACTTTTGAGTGTACTGGAGTACGCTTGCCGGGCGCGCAAGACGACGGCAGAGGTAGCAGACAGTCCGGCGACTGAGGTCCCTGGCGTAGCGGCAGTCCGCATATCCCAGAATAATTCCCACCAGCAGATGCGTCTCGTCTACAGTTTGCGACAGAGAACATCTATCACGCCGATGGGCAGATCCTCGATGAGGTCTATGTTTATGGATCTTTCCTGCAAAGCAAGATGTATCAGAAGGGCGTGACCTGTACTGACTGCCACGCCCCACACAGCATGCGGGTTTATTCGCC
>JAJDCT010000115.1 GCA_029260695.1 Phycisphaeraceae bacterium | reverse complement strand
GAAGTCGGCGATGATGGGGATGGTCGCGCCGTCTCTCACGAGCACGGGGGGGCGGCCCTTGGCCTGTTCAATCGCCTTGCTGGCGGCGGCGATGTAGGGTGAATCGATCGGGACCGCGACGGGGTAGGCTTCGCCGTGCTGCTGGATTTCCCATCGGCAGCCGCCGGTGCTTTGAGCTTCCAACCAGCCGATGAACTGTTTGGCGACTTTTTTGGGGTCCATGTTCGCGGGGATGCGGAAGCTGATCTTGGCGCCGGTGAAGCTGGGGATGACGGTCTTGGCGCCCTCGCCCATGTACCCGCCGTAGAGCCCGTTGACATCGCAGGACGGCCTGGCCCATCTGCGTTCGAGCGTGGCATAGCCGGCCTCCCCGAAGGCTTGAGAACCCAGCGGCCCCAGGAAGTCCTCGTCCTTGAACCCGAGCCCGGCCCATCGTTTTGATTCTTCATCATCCAACAGGGCCACGTCGTCATAGAACCCTGGGATGGTGATGCGGTTGTCTTCATCGAACAGCCTGGCCAGCACACGCGGCAGGACGGTTGCGGGGTTGGCGAGTGTCCCGCCGTAGACACCCGAGTGCAGGTCGCGGTTGGGGCCGTGGAGTTTCAGGTCGAAGTAGACCAGCCCGCGCATCGCGTAGGTGATTGCCGGGGTATTTGCGTCCCACATCGTGGTATCGCTGACCACAACGATGTCGGCCTTGAGCTGGTCCTGGTACTCATCGAGGAACCCGGGGAGCCCGACGCTGCCGCACTCTTCTTCGCCCTCGATCATGACGGTGACGTGGCAGGGGAGCTTCTGGCCCGCCTCTTTATAAGCACGCAAGGCTTCGAGGAAGCAGGCGACCTGGCCCTTGTCATCCGAAGCGCCGCGGGCATAGATAGAACCCTCGCGGATGGTCGGCTCAAACGGGCCGGTAGTCCACTTCTCCAACGGGTCCGGCGGCTGCACGTCGTAGTGCCCGTAAAACAACACGCGCGGCGCGGCTGGGTCGGCCACATCTTCGTCAGTGGTACTCCCCAACACCACCGGGTGCCCCGCGGTCTTGCAGACGTTTGCCTTGAGCCCGCTGACTTCTAAGTGGTCGGCGACCCACTGCGCAGCCTCGGCGATGTGCGCCTTGTACGCCGGGTCGGTGCTGACGCTTGGGATCTTCAGGAAATCACACAGGCGAAAAACCGCTGCGTCGTAATCGATCTCAAGTTGTTCGGTGATCGGGGTACTGCTCATGGGTTGCCTGCCTCGTCGCTTGGGATCTGGACCTGGACCCGACCGCCCTCGACACGGATGGGGAACGTTCTAACCGGGGTCTCCTCGTCGGGGAAGTCGATGTTCTTGCCGGTCTTGATGTGGTAGGTGTACCCATGATAAGGGCAGATGATTGTCATCCCCTCGCACGCGCCGTCGCCCAGCGGGCGTCCGGCATGGGGGCAGCGGTTTTCCAGGGCGTACAGCTCGCCCTTGACGTTGATTACCACCAGGGCTGTTGCCGGGGAGTTGTCGGTGCCCTCTGTATTCAGACAGGCGTGTTCCGTTTCTGGGAAGTCACTTTCAGATCCCAGGTCTGTCCAGGGGGTGTTGGCAGGGTTGCTCATCGACAGGTTCCGGTAGGCGTCGTGTCAGGAATCGGATCAGAAGCCCGGCAAGTGTAGCGGAGTCGGGGCGTGTGTGGATAGATATGTAATAAGTGGAAACCAGATGTATCCGCTGAAATCTGCTATCATGTGGGGTGCTGACAACTAGCGTCTATACCGCCTGAGATCGGCGGAAGCAGTGGGCGTATAACCTTTGATTCTTAGGAGATTAACGGTGACACAGGTCAACCAGACTGCCGGTTCGGTCAACACAGAGCACGCCAAGCTGTTGGCATGGGTCGATGAAGTCGCGGGTCAATGCAAGCCCGAAAGTGTTTACTGGTGCGACGGCTCACAGGCTGAGTATCAGAGCATGCTGGACACCATGGTCGCGTCCGGCTCGGCTAAGTGGCTGGCTAAAGACAAGAAGCCCAACAGCGTGCTGGTCCTGTCGGACCCCGCCGACGTGGCCCGTGTGGAAGACCGCACGTTTATCTGCTGTGAAAAGGAAGAGGACGCCGGGCCGACCAACCATTGGAAGGCCCCCGACGAGATGCGGGCGATCCTCAAGCCCCTGTTCGACGGCTGCATGAAGGGCCGGACCATGTACGTCATCCCCTTCTCGATGGGCCCGGTGGGTTCGCCGATCGCTCACATCGGCGTCGAGATCAGCGACAGCCCCTACGTCGTGGCCAACATGCACACCATGACCCGTGTCGGTACGAAGGTGCTGGACGTCCTGGGCGCCGACGGCGAGTTCGTCCCGTGTGTCCACTCGATCGGTTCGCCGCTTGAGCCCGGTCAGAAGGACGTGGCCTGGCCCTGCAACGCCGACAACAAATACATCACCCACTTCCCCAAGACCAAAGAGATCTGGTCCTTCGGTTCGGGCTACGGCGGCAACGCGCTGCTGGGCAAGAAGTGCTTCGCGCTGCGTATCGCCTCGATCATGGCTAAGGAGCAGGGCTGGATGGCCGAGCACATGCTCATCCTCAAGCTCACCAGCCCGCAGGGTGTGACCAAGTACATCGCCGCTGCGTTCCCTTCTGCCTGCGGCAAGACCAACCTCGCCATGCTCAACCCGACCGTCCCCGGCTGGAAGGTCGAGTGTGTCGGTGACGACATCGCCTGGATGAAGTTCGGCAAGGACGGCAAGCTCTACGCGATCAACCCCGAGGCCGGGTTCTTCGGCGTCGCGCCGGGCACCAACTACGACTCCAACCCCAACGCGATGGAATCGCTGAAAGAAAACGCGATCTTCACCAACGTCGGGCTCACCGACGACGGCGACATCTGGTGGGAAGAGATCGACGGCCCGACACCCGATCACCTGATCGATTGGCACGGCAACGACTGGAAGCCCGGCACCGACGTCAAGGCCGCCCACCCCAACGCCCGCTTCACCGCCAAGGCTGAGCAGTGCCCGGTCATCGCCTCGAACTGGGAAGACCCCGCCGGTGTCCCCATCGACGCCATCCTCTTCGGCGGCCGTCGTGCCTCGACCCAGCCCCTGGCCATGGAAGCCTCAAGCTGGCAGCACGGCACGTTCCTGGGTTCCACCATGGCCAGTGAAAAAACCGCCGCTGCCGCCGGTGGCCTCGGCGAACTCCGCTTCGACCCCATGGCCATGCTCCCGTTCTGCGGCTACCACATGGGCGACTACTGGCAGCACTGGCTGAACATGGGCAACACCCCCGGCGCCAAGATGCCAAAGGTCTTCTACGTCAACTGGTTCCGCAAGAGCCCCGACGGCAAATGGCTCTGGCCCGGCTTCGGCGAGAACTCCCGCATCCTCAAGTGGGTCTGCGACCGCGTCGACGGCAAGGGCGACGTCACCGCGACCGCCATCGGCAACCTGCCCACCATCGACAGCCTGGACCTCGATGGTCTGGACATGCCCGCCGAAGACCTCAAGCAACTGCTCACCGTCGATAACGCCGAGTGGCTCAAGGTCATCCCCGCCATGCGTGATCACTACGCCAAGTTCGGCGACAAGCTGCCCAAGGAGCTCGCAGGCGAACTGGACGCGCTGGAAGCACGGCTCAAAGCCTGATCGCGGCCGACAACTAAACTCACCCCAAAGCCCACGTTCAACGAACGTGGGCTTTTTTTATGTGCTCACACCCAAAATAGTGCTTGTCTGTGACTCTTTCGCTAAGCTTTCAAAGACAGCGACACATCACATAGAGAGGACAGCATGAGCGAGCAAGGATTAGATCTGCGGGTCTTGCGGGAGGCGAGCGTCAAGCGGTGCGAGCAGTCTTTCGGCACCTGCCGGGACTGGTCCCCGGCGGACTGGTCCAACGCGATGGCCGGTGAGGCGGGCGAGCTGCTTGAGTTTTTACTGCCGCTGATCACCCGTGTGAATTCGATCTGTAACCTGACCAAGAAGGTGCAGCGCGGCGACGAGATGTCGCTTGAGGAGATCGGCAAGGAGATCGCGGACGTGGTGATCTATGCCGACCTGCTGTCTCACCGCTTGGGCATCGATTTGTCCGACGCGGTCCGGATGAAATTTGACGAGGTGTCAGCCCGTGTTGGCAGCGATGTGTTGTTGGGCGGTCACGGCTGAGTGGTGCGGGCGGGCTGCCAGAGGTCGCAAGCGGGGCGGGTACTTATACGGATTCTGCTTAATCCGTGGGTGACAGTTTTTCCCTCAGCCCCCGGCTTTACAGGGGGATTGGCCAGGATGATGGGCACGAGTTTTAATCGTGATCCGTATTTACTGGTCCTTGATGTAGTACAGCAACGCCCGGAACTTTTCGGAACTATCGACCGAGTCATCCTGGTGTTCCAAGTGCCCCCATGCGCCGTGGTTGCCGGGCCGGTCGACGTAGTTAAACGGGATCATCAGGTCGCCGCCGGCCGCCTCGAAGGCGTTGAGGTTCTTCAGGTACGCGCTGAACATCCCCGGGAGGTACTGCGCATCCAGCAGTGCCTGGGCGTAGGGGGTGTTACGGTTATCGTCGGCGTAGTGCTGGCCTCCCTCGTACCCGATCATGCGGATCGTTCGGCCAAGGTTGTCTGACAGTGTCGCCGCAAGGTTGCCGTGGTCCCGGTAGAACCGGTCGGATTTGATCGGGATCGCTCGGTTGATCGCGTCATTGATGATGTCTTGGGCGGTGGTGCTTGCGTCGAAGTTGGCACCGGTTTCGCCGAAGTAAGCTGCGCAGGCCACGGCGTCGACCTGATTCCCCAGCCGGTTGGTCAGGTTCCGGGTGACCCAGACATTCGCTGCTTGCCCGGCGGCGACACGCACCAGGCGGTCTTCCTGGCCAGAAAACATCTGCTCCCAGATTGTGAACGTGTTGGTCAGCCTCCCGCCCCAGAAGTCAAACCAAGCGCTGGAAAAAGGCGATGACCCGGACTGCTCCGTGACATAGTTGTGCGCATCGAAACGCCCGTTCCAGACCTCGTTGGACCACTCGATATAAATCTTCCGCTGCGGGTCCAGAAACTCCAGTGCCGACGCTGCGAAGTTAGTGATATAGGCGTCGTCGGCGGTGTGGGGCATGCAGAACCAGGGATCCGCACCCAACTCATTGCACAGTCGGATCATGTACTCGATCGCCACACCGTTGGGACCGTCCTGTGAAAAGCGATCTACCCGGGTGCGATTGTTCCAACTGGTCGGACCACTCACCTCATTGGTCCGGCCCCAGTCCATGAAGCGTATGACCTTGAACTTCGACATGCGCTGAAGGTACAACGGGTGGAACGGTGATTGGGCGTTCTCAAACCCCGGCATCCAGAGCTTGATATCGCGGATCGGGTCATTCGGGTCCGACTGTGCGATCCGCATCAAGATGCCATTATCTGTTGGGGTGACATCCAGGACAATCCGTCCGGGTTCATTGCTGACTACCTGTGCGTCCCATTGGAACTGGATCTCGCCGGTCCCGACGTATGTGCAGACATACTGGCCTGCTGGGTAAGCACCCTGGGTCTGGTTATAGATCAGTGTCTGAGCCGCCTTACCCGCAGGCAGCAACGGCCAACCTCTGACGTCGGTCTGCACGATTTCCCCGGTGTCGAACGGGTTGCCGTTGGGGTTGGTCGAGACCCAGGGCTTGGCCTGCTTGATCGCATCCACGAACACCCATTCGCGGTTGTAGTAGTTGACCTGCGAGAGGTTGATGCCCAAACTCAGGCTGCGCTGCTGGGGCAGGGGGTAGCCCGCGTTCCAGTTGCTCAGGACGATGTTCAGGTCTTCGATCCCCACAAGCCCGTCGCCGGACGGGTCGCCGCTGATCAGATCGCCAGCGGTCACCGACTGGTTCCAGTTGCTCAATACGATCGACAGGTCCGTGATCCCGACGAAGCTGTTGCCGTCCAGGTCGCCAACCAGCGGCCCGACGTCATCGACCTGCGCCGCGCATGGCACGCCCGCCGTCGAGACGACAGCCAAACAAAAACCTAGAGCCCATCGGTAAATCGCCATCCCTTACCCTCTATGTCATCACGCCAGCCACCCGCCCGGTGGCTGGGCTACGAATTGCTATTATTCTACCGGTACGAAGTTACCACGCGCGTTCGCCCTGTCAAGAACTAAATCAATTTCACCCACTCACTGTCCCACCCGCCCGCTGCGATACGGACCGACCGCTATCTCAGTTGCCACTGAAATCCAGCAGCGCCCGGTACTTCGGTGCTTCCGCCTCCGTCTCGTTCTGGAATTGCAGGTGGCCCCACGACCCGAACGGGCCCGGCTTCCCAACGTAGTTGTACGCCATGAACAGCCCCCCGCCAGCCTGATCGAAGGCCTCCAGGTTCGCCAGGTACGCCTCATACATCCCGTTGCCGCCGGGGTTTTCATAGGTCTGTACGTCCTTGAACGCCTGGAAGTACGGCAGGGATGTGTTCCCCGATACGGTGTAGTGCTGCCCGCCCTCGTACGCCAGGAACAGGATCTCCCGCCCCAGTTGGTTTGTCCGTTCCTGTGCCAGATCGCCATGGTTCTGGTAGTACCGGGTATAGTCGTTGGGGATCGTCACGTTGATCGCGTTATCGATGATGTCCTGAGGGGTCGTACTCGCATCGAAGGGTGCGCGGCGGTGGTCGAAGTACGCGGCGCAGGAGATCGCGTCGTAGGCGAACTCGCCGCTCACCGGGTCTTTGAGCCGGTCCGTCAGGTTCTTGGTCACCCAGACATTCGCCTGCTGACCGGCGGCGACACGGATGATCCGGGCGGTCTGATCGGTTGGGGTAGAAAAGACGCTATGCCAGATCGCAAAATCGTTCGCCGCCTCGTTGGCCCACTTCTTGAACCAGAGATCTCCGAACGTCCCCACGCCCGACTCCTGTGTCACCCACTTGTGCTGGGGGAACGAAGTGTTCCAGACCTCGTTGGACCATTCGACATAGACCTTCAGTCCGGGGTCCAGGTTCTCTCGAACCATCGTGGCGAAGTTGGTAACGAAAGTGTCGTCAGCCATGTGAGGCATACAGAACCAGGCGTCTGCCCCCAACTCGTTGCACAGCTCGATCATGTACTCCAACGCGACACCGTCGTTGTTGTCCTGGCTGAACGTGTCCGTGGTTGTTCGGTCACTCCACTGCACGAGGTCCGACCCGTTGGTCTGCTGCCAGTCCATGAACCGGATCACCCCAAACGGCTGGAGCCTCTGGATGAATGTCGTGTGGAACGACGACGGCGCGTTCTCGAAGCCCGGCATCCATACCCGGATGTTGCGCACATGATCGGCGGGGTCCGAGCTTGTGATCCGCATCAGGATGCCGTTCTTGGTCGCCGTGTTGACATCAAAGGTCATCCGGTTCGGTCCGTCCGGTTGCACGTTGGTCGCGTCGAACTCAAACGCCAGCGTGCCGGTCCCGTCGAAGGTCACGGTGTAGGGTCCCGCGGGATACCCGGCCTTGGTTGTCAGCAGCAGCGTCTGCGCCGCCTGCCCCGCCTGGAGGATCGGCCAGCCGTTGGCGTCGGTCACAACGGTCTGCCCGGAGTCGAACGGTTGGCCGTTGGGATTCGTCGAGACCCACCGCCGGGCGGTGCGCACCGCGTCGACAAACACCCACTCCCGGCTGAAGTACGCGACTTCCGAAAGGTTGATCCCAACCGTCGAATCGCCACCGGGCGTCGGGATCGTGCCCTGGCCCCAATTGGTTAGTAGGAACGATAAGTCCGAGAGCCCGATGAACCCGTCTGGGAAAATATCCCCCTTGCTGAGGTCGCCCGGGGTGACCAGCTGTCCCCAGTTTGTAAGGACGATCTGAAGATCCCGGGCCCCGACAAACCCGTCTAGGTTGACGTCGCCCTGAATCGGCTGCGCATGCGCCGGCACGCAGCAGAACATAGCTGCAGCCAAAGCCAAATAACGGATAACGCGGACACTGCGTTTCATCTTGATCTTGTACCATTGCATGGCCGTCGGGCTCGACGGCGCTGATTGCGAGGATCGGCTGCGGATGCACCCAAGTTATCGTATAGAGTAAAGCCTCGGCACCCTGAAAGTCAAGATTTATCCGATACAAACCCTGATTTACAGCAGCTTAACGCGGGTTTCTCCTCTCGATGGATACACATGGGGTTGCGGCGCTGGGCAAGCCTGTGAAGCTGGGTCGGTACTGCCGGATATGACGCGCGGAGATGTCGCCCCGCCCGCACAGATCACAGGTCAACCAGGTGGTCTGATCCGACGAACCACAGTTTCATCTTTATCGTCTGAGTATCCAGCCCGAGCATCATCATCAGGGCCCGACGGTACAGCAACATCTGTGGGCGGTAATGTTCGGCCATCGCCTTGATGCCACCCGGTTCCACTCGGTCGGTCTTGAAGTCTACCAGCCGTGCCCCGATGGCTTGGCCTTGATCGTCACTATAGATCGACACGCGGTCGAAAAAACCGCGAAGCATTGTGCCGCGATCGTGGACCGCGAATCCGCGCTCACGCCAAAGCTCCGAAGCACCATCCCGCACGAGAACATCCTTCGCCTTAGGGCTCGCAAGTAACTGACGGAAGCGATGGATCTCAGACGCGACCCAGTCCCTGTGCGTGCCAGGCATCACGCGACGGGCCACAAGATGTAATCCGTCATCTTCTGGCAAGTCAGGTTCATCGATAAACCCGACCAGTTGCATCCATGCGTGGATCAGTGTCCCGTAACGCATCGCCGTCGAATCATGCGACGCCAGGTTAATCAACAAGGCTGCGGACTGCCCGCTCTTGTTGTCGCTGCCTTCCGGGTCACCGAGCCCGGCCTGGGAAGACGGACTGACCGTGGGCCAGGACCGCCGAGACTTGCGCCCCGGCTTATCAAAGCGCAGGGGTTTTGCGGGGGGGGCTTCTGCAGTCTCGACTGTCTCCGTTTGACCGGCCGCACAGGTCCAGTCGCGTTCGCCGTGCTTGTACAACACCTGCTCCCCGTCTATCGTTTCTTCGTGCTGTCCCAAGGCGGCGCGCAGGATTGATGCGAAGCACAGGCCCTTGCTCTTGACGCCGCCGCTACGTGTCAACTCAACCGGCTTGATGACCATGTGCAACGCCTGACGGGCACGGGTCATCGCGACGTATAGCGAGCAGAGGTCTTCGATCAGCCGATCGGCACGCTGCGCCTCGGCGGCTTGTTCCAGTTTTTCATCCAGTGCGCGGATCTTTTTGTCGGGCTTTCGGTACACCCCCGTGATCGGGCCGGTCGGGCTGGCACGTTCAACAAGCACAACCGATCGATCCGTCAGCCCGCGATCCAATTCGGCAAGTACAACCGTGTCGAATTCCAGGCCCTTGGCGCCGTGGATCG
>JAJDCT010000114.1 GCA_029260695.1 Phycisphaeraceae bacterium | reverse complement strand
ATGCGGCTGCGGAGCATGTCGCTGGTCGCGGTCTCCGAGGGGTTGTCTGCGGCCTGGTCCTCGATGAAGTCACCGAAGTAGGAGTCTTCACTCTCGCCGACCGGGCGGTCGAGGCTGATCGGGTGCCGGCTGATCTTCATGACACGCCGGGCCTCGGTGACGGGCATCTCAGCGGCCTCGGCGATCTCCTCGATGGTGGGCTCACGGCCGAGGTCCTGCAGCAGGTTCTTGGCGATGTTACGCAGCTTGCTCATTGTCTCGATCATGTGCACCGGGATACGGATAGTGCGTGCATGATCGGCGATCGCCCGTGTGATGGCCTGACGGATCCACCAGGTGGCGTAGGTCGAGAACTTGTAGCCACGTTTGTATTCGTACTTGTCCACCGCACGCATCAGGCCGGTGTTGCCCTCCTGGATGATGTCCAGGAACGACAGGCCACGGTTGCGGTACTTCTTGGCGATGGAGACGACCAGCCGCAGGTTGCCGCCGGATAGATCTCGCTTGGCCTGCTCGTACTCGTCGAAGACCATTGTGATATTACGGACACGTTTAACGAGCTCTTCGGGCTCGCACAACACCAGGCTGCGCATCCCCGCGAGTTCCTCACGCATGACCATGATGTCCTCGGGGTCGTATCGGTCGGGGAAATCTCTGGCCTTGGCGACGGTGTCGCGCAGCTCGGTCATCTTGTTGGCGATCGAGCGCAGCTTCTTCAGGAGCGGCTGGACCTTGCTGGTGCGCAGGCTCAATTCCTCGATCAGGGTCGTCATCTTCCGTCGGCGTACGGACAGCCGGCCGTTGATGTCCTCGGCCCGTGCCTTGGCGATCCGGCCCGGGGCATCCAACTCGTCCCAACCCATGCGGTTCAGGTCCAGCAGGCGTTTGACCGTCTTGAGATTGACGGGGATCCGTGCGGCGATCTTGCCCTTGGCATCTTCTTCCGCGGTCGAGATCTTCATCGTCCGGTCGAAAGGCAGGTCGCCTTCGTGGACCTGCTCGAGCACCTCGACAGAGCTCTTGATCGAGTAGTCGTTTTCCAGGACCTTGCGGCGGAAGATCATCCGGGTCGTCTCGATCTTCTTCGCCAGCCGGATCTCTTCCTCGCGTGTCAGCAGGCTGATCTCGCCCATCTGGGTGAGGTACATACGCACCGGATCATCGATCCGCTTGCTCACGGCGTCCTGGAGTGCCTGGGCGAATTCGGCCTTGGCCTGCTCGGCGGTCAGCAGCGGATCGCCCTCATCGTCGGTGGCCCCGGCGGCCTCTTCCTGCTGCTGCTCGGGGTCGGCGTCGTGCCGGATGAGCTTGGGCCGGTACTCGTGCGGCACGGAGATCTCATCGATCAGCTTGATGCCTTCGACACCAAACCTCACAAGCAGTTCGTCGACTTTCTTAGTGTCGACGTACTCATCGGGGAGTAACGCGTTGAGCTCATCGAAGGTGATGAAGCCCCGCGTGCTTCCGCCGCTGATCAGTTCCAGGACCGATGGGTGCAATACGTTAATCAAGGGTTTTGCCTCTTATTCGCGGCCGGCTCCGTCGCCTGCCGCAGCCTCTCGTGTTGCCGCCGGGTACATATCCCAACGGCGTGCGTCCCTGTCGTAACCCGCTGCGGCTTCCCTGCCGCGTCGACGACTCCCAATCCCCTTCGCCAGCTTCGATGCCAGCTCTACTCAAACAAGCTGTCAATCTCTGAACAAACCATTGATCCAAACCGTATCACTTCCCGACGCGTGCGATCCGCACGGGGGAAGGATTGTCTCTGCGGTGTTCGATCATCCGTCGAAGCAGTTGGGCGCTGTCCAGCCCGTCCGGATCGACACCTTCCGCATCTCCACCGGCGGCGAGTGTCTGCTTGTGCTGGCGATACTGCGCCTCGCGATGGTGGTCCAACAACGCCTGGGCCGCGAGTGCGAATGCCTGCCCAACCTGGTCGAACCGCCCCCCGGTGGCCGCATCCACATCCGCATCCGTCTGGGTCAAAATATCTGACAAATCCTGTTCACCGTTAACCGCCAAGTCGCCCAGCAGGCCCGCCAGCGTCACCGCTTCCCCGGCGGCAAGCCGGTCAAATAAACGCTCGAACAGCCGACGGTTCTCAGGCGAAACGAAGTCCGCCGCCGAAACCGCCTCATCAAAAGTTCGCCCGTCGCTTAGGGCTTGACCAAACCGCTGATTGTCCCGGATCAGACAGCCTATCACCTGCCGTTCCGCTAATTCCAACGCTTTAAGTCTACGTCGAGAATCGGCCGAGGCAACCTCCACCGGGACATATTCCTCAGACTCTCCGGACTCCATAAATTGCCCATATTCGCCCACCGGTATATCCGCATCTGAGGGCTGTGGGCTCGTCCGGGGGGCGTTGCGAGGGGCCCGCCGCGCGGCCTCTGTCTTGCTAATCAAAAGCTCGCTGACAGCCTGCTCGCCCATATGCAACATCCCCGCCAAGCGCTGGACAACCAGCGATCTGCGGATCGCCCCGGCCCGGGCCAGCCCCAACTGAGCCAGGCGTGTGAGGTACGCATCCGCCAGCTTCTGCCGCCCGGTCAGCGTGGTCGCCCCATCCATCTGCTCACTGAGCCGATTGAACTGGTACGCCAACGCGTCCTGCGCCGATCCCACCGCCTCATCCCACCGCTGTGGGCCGTTGTCTTGGGCCATCAGATCCGCTGGGTCCAGCCCGTCGGGCAGCACCGCGATCGCGACATCCATGTCCCCGGTCAGGAATAATTCAACCGCACGGTCCGCCGCCTTCTGGCCGGCCTCATCCGGGTCGAAAATCAGCACGACTTTCTCGGCATACCTGCGTAACTCACCGACGTGCTCGCTGGTCAGGGCCGTGCCCAGCGTCGCGACCACGTTCCTGGCACCGCCCTGATGGCAGGCGATCACATCCGTATACCCCTCGACGATCACCGCCGTCTTGCTGTCAATGATCGGCTTCTTGGCAAGATGCAGCCCGTAAAGCGTGGCGGACTTATTAAAGAGCTTCGTCTCGGGGCTGTTCAGATACTTAGGCTCATCTTCCTCACGGATCTTCCGCCCGCCAAAAGCGATAGGCCGACCGATCGCATCGAAGATCGGGAAGATCAGCCGGTGACGCAGACGGTCGTAGTAACCCCCCGAATCGCGCTGGCTGACCAGCCCCGCCAACTCGTACCCGTCACGCTCCCAGCCCTTGTGCTCGATCATCTGCACCAGCCCGTCCCAGCCGTCGGGTGCGTAACCGATCTGAAAATCCGCGACCATCTCCGGGCTGATCCCCCGGCGGTCGATGTAGTCCCGTGCGGTCTGGCCGTGCTCGGGATGCTTCAATAATGCCCGGAAAAACTCCATCGCCTGGGCGTTGGCACCGGAAATCCGCTTCCGCTCGCTGGGCCCCGACCCCTGATCGCCAAACCCCGCGGCCTGCTCCTCGACCTCGATCCCCGCTCGCTCCGCCAGGTGCTTGATCGCCTCGGGGAAGTTCATCTTGTGGTAATTCATCACGAAACTGAACGCATCGCCCCCAGCCCCACAGCTAAAGCACTTGTAGATCTGCTTGGCCGGCGAGACCTGCATCGACGGGTTCTTGTCGTCGTGGAACGGGCACAGCCCCGCAAACTCCTTGCCCTTGGGGCGCAGAGCCACCTGCTCGCCGATCAGACGTACGATGTCTGTCGCCTGCTGGACGCGGTCTTTGATGTCTTCACGAATAGCCATACGCATCGGCCCGGCGCGGCGTCTTGGTCCTGACGCCGACGGTGAGTAACGGTGTGGTTAGCGTATCGGTCTAAGCGGCGGGGCATCTGGTCGCAATCGGGCCGATGGGTGGATCGTTGGCCTCATCGATTGTCGTCCCCACATGAACTGCTGAACTCGGCCCCGGGTCGTCTATCAGTAGGATTGTCGCCCCGGTGCTGTCGGTCAAGGGTTTCTTGCGTATCCGATGAAAAAAAAACGCGACATCGCTGTCGGCTGGCCGTGCGGCTTGGGCGACACCACCCGGCAAACACACACCCAAAACAACGGAGTCACTCGGTGGCGGCAGCCTCAGCGTCGTGCTTGTACGCGTACTTGCGTTTCAGGGGCTTAATAACCAGCCCGCTCTTGATCGCCTTGGTCGAGACCTTGATCCGGGTCGGCACCCCATCGACCAGGGCCGTCACCGTCTGGATGTTCGGACGGAACGTCCGCTTGGTCTTGCCGGTGATCTTGGTACCCACGCCGCCGAGGTACTTGGCCTTACCGCGGAGGGTGTAGGTTCTGCCAGCGGTGGTCCGTCGGCCGGTAAATGTGCAAACTCGTGGCATGGCAATCGCCCTTTATTGCGTCCCAGACGCGGTTCGGGGGGGTCTAGAGGACACCCAATGAGGATATCCAGAGGTCAAATCGAGCCCAATAGCGTATCCGGGCCGCCGATTGGTTGCAAGCCCAGTTAAAAAAATCAATCTACCTCCCCTACCGCCCCCCCCATCCCGCACGGAATCGTCCCCATCCTCACCCCCCACCTCCAAGCGATGGCCGTATCGGGGGCATATTTCTATGCGGGAAGGACGCTTGTGAAGCTAGGCAAGATGGCTGGATATCGTTTGGATTACTTCACACAAAAGCATTGACTTACCACCAGCCCATGCGACAATCGGGGTCGCCTATCTAGAGCTAGGCTAGTTGTCCGGGAAGCCGGGGGAGCATCCGGGGGCCGGAGGGAGCGGGAGAAAGCTGGGCCGCTACACAACTAGACCGAGCGATTTTTTATTAAGAGAGACCAAACCATGACCGGGAAGATGTTCAAGATGTGCGCGATTGGTGTAGCAGTGGTTGGATTAATCAACCTCAACTGCCACGGGATAACGTATCGAACAGTCGCCCTGTCTGATGACTTTGTGCCGGGCATACAAGGCCTGCAATTTGGGCGGATCGACAACCCCGTGATTAATGCGGACGGACAAGTCGCGTTCAGCGTGTCATTTATAAACAACGGCGTATTTGAGGCTGATAACCGTGGTATATGGGTAGAGAACTCGGGCGTATTTCGTCTGGTTGCACGCTCAGGGGATACTGCACCAAGCACAGAAACAGGCTCCGTGTACAACAATATCTTCAATCCATTAATCAATGATGCCGGCCAAGTCGCTTTCTTAAGTTCGCTGTCAGGGCCAGGCATTGATTTTACTAATGACTTTGGGATATGGTCTGAAGGCACAGGCACATCGTCACTTGTTGCCAGAGAAGGTGATGCCATTCCTGGTTCGGCCACAAATGAGACGTACTTCCGGTTGGAAACGGTGCCATCGTTTGGTCTGTCTGGACAAACCTCTTTTGTTGGACGGCTTTTCGATCCCGTGCTCGGTCAAGCCAATATAAACGGGTTGTGGCTTGAGGAGGCAGGGGCGGTTACTCAATTAGCACGAGCGGGGGATACTGTGTCAGGCAGAGGTATCGATTACACATTTACTGGTTTCTCCACACCGAGAATAAACAGTTCCGGGCAGTTAGCGTTCTATGCTCTTGCCGGCTCAATTCAAAACGCACCGGCCAGTGAAAGCATCTGGTTCGCGAACCATGGCTCACTGACACCCATTGCGGTGGTCGGCGACCAAGCCCCTGGTACTTCCGCCGGGACAGTTTTTGGATCGCCAGTTCCTGTATTCATCATATCATTGCCTTCATTAAATGATGCAGGCCAGGTCGTATTCAGCAGTTCGCTGATTGGAGCAGATGTAAACGCTTCAAACAGCAGCGGGATCTGGTCATACGGCACTGGCGCATTGGGTTTAGTCATCCGTTCCGGCACCCCAGCGCCAGGAACAGACGCAAGCTTCGACACGTTCAACTTGATCAGGCCTTTGATCAACTCAGTCGGGCAAATTGCATTTCAAGGGACCCTCACAGGTACCGATGTAAGCGACACAAACAACAGCGGCATCTGGCTTCATTCTGATGGCAATATCAACGCTATAGTCCGCGAGGGCCAACAGGCACCCGGAGATGAATCGGACTTATTTTTTGGAGATTTTGCAGATCTTACGATGAATGGGGCTGGACAGGTTGCGTTTCTTAGCTCGGTCTTACGCTCTGGCTCGACAAGCTTAGAGGGGATATGGGCAACCGATCGAAACGGATCACTTACGCTGGTGGCACTTGAGGGAGACACTTTCAACGTCAACAGTGACCCTTTGATCGAGGACCTACGCACCATTAAACATGTCGGTATGCTTACAGGGTCCGGAGGTGAAGATGGTCTTCCAACCAGTTTCAATGACAATGGACAATTAACCTTCAAACTAATATTTGACGACGGCACATCAGGCATCTTCGTCGCGGCGATCCCTGAGCCAACATCTTTGATGGTTTTTGTTGTGGGCTCAGCCGTTGCATTGTGTTCACGTCACCGCCGCCCCGCTTCCTAAAACTCATCCTTCCCCGGGACCTGCGTAAAACTGATACGGGTGGGTGCGGTGGACTGCGCGCCGAACATGGAGCCGAAGTAGATGCTGTGGTGGCCGTACTTGTAGTCGATCCGGTCCATCGCCACCGCCAGGTCGGCGAGGTGACGGGGCTCGGCGAACAGCGGGATGGGGGCGCAGTGCAGGGGGACCAGGCCGTCGAGTTGGACTGCGACCTGGAACGGCGAACCCAGGGGCTTGTCGCGCCACAAATCCACGAAGACGCGTAGCATCGTTAATGTGTCGCCGCAGAGCCCAAGCGGGGCCCGGCGCTTCCACCTTGGGCCGTCCATGAACCGCACCTTCGCGGTGAGGTGGCTGGCGACGTAGTCCATGCGACGCATGCGCGCGGCGGCCTTGTGGATCATGCGGACCGTCACGGCCCGCGCCCCGGCGTCGGTGCGCCACTTGGGGGGCAAGACGTGCGAGTGCCCCACCGTCCGCCGATGGGCCGGGCGGTATGGCATGTCATGGCCGTTGAGTTGGTGCCACCAGATGCCGCCCAGCACGTCGCTCTTCCAGACCGCCGACAGTTGCGCCTTGGATAGCGCACAGAGTTGGGCAACCGTGTGGATGTTGTGGCATTGAAGGCGGGTGTGCATCCCCCGTGCGATGCCGGGGAGGTCGGTGAGCTTGAGGGTGCAGATCTTCTCGGGCATCTGCTCGGGGAGGATCATCACCATGCCGTCGGGTTTTTGCAGGTCGGTGGCGACCTTGGCGAGCCAGGGGTTCGTCGCCAGCCCGATCGAGCCGCGGACAAATGCGCCGACCCGGTCACAGATGGCGGCCTTGACCCCGCGGGCGATCTCGGCGGCACGCTGGGGTTGGCGCTCGTCACCTAAGAGTCGGCCGTACATCTCGTCGATGGATGGGACCTGATCGATGTGCAGGCACGACTCGGCCGCCTCGACGATCTGGTGATGAACCTCAACGTAGCGCTTGGGCCGGGCCTCGACGAGTTGGATCTCCGGACACAGCCGGCAGGCCTCGTGAACCCCGGTCCCGGTCTTGACCCCAAACGCCTTGGCCTCGTAGCTGGCAGCGATGCAGCAGGTCGTCGCCACCATCGTCGGCACCACCCCCACCGGCCGACCCCGCAGCCGGGGAACGTCCTGCTGCTCCACCGACGCGAAGTAGCTGTTCATATCCAGAAACAGGTATTTAAGGGGGCCCATAAATACCTAACATATACCGTACAAATAGTGGTGTCAAGGGGTGTGGGTTTGGCAGGGCGAGGTCGGCATCGACTTGGCGTCGGCGGCACGCCTAAGAGACCTGTCGATCGAGGCATGCGATTGACAAACAGCCAGCCCACACGCATAATCCCCGCATCATGTGGCTGTAATCACACACCTATCGAACGTTTGGCCGAGCTGACAGGTCACGGCTTTGACCGACCTCAGTATCTCGGCTCCACCCCATAACCGGCTGAGCCGACAGACCGCTTACCTGCGGCGCTGTGGTCATAACACCCGGTGAGGACCTCACACACGACTACCCCGAGCGCTTGCCGGTAATTCACACGGCAGACCTCGTAAGAAGCCCAACGGGCTAGAATGGCATCCGATGTCACAGATGCAACGAGAACAATTAGCGGTCCAGCGGGAGCGGGCGATTTTAGTCGTCGCCCTGCTGCCCAACGACGGGTCGGACCCGCACGATCCCCTGGCGGAGCTTCGGTCCCTGGCGGACACCGCCGGGGCGATCTGCTGCGACCAGCTCATGCAGAAACTCCGCAAGCCCAGCGCCAAGACGTTCATCGGCAAGGGCAAGGTCGAGGAACTCAAGATCATGTGCGAGGTCCACGACGCGCAGGTCGTGATCTTCGACAACGACCTGTCGCCGTCACAGATCGGGAACATCGAGAAGGTCATCGAGCGCAAGGTGCTGGACCGCAGCGAGTTGATCCTGGACATCTTCGCCGCCCGGGCCCGTTCCCATGAGGCCAAGCTGCAGGTTGAGCTGGCACAGTTGGAATACACCTACCCCCGGCTGCGTGCGATGTGGGACCACCTCGAAAGGATCGCCGGCGGTTCACCTGTCGGGATCGGGACGCGCGGCCCCGGTGAGCAGCAACTCGAAGTCGACCGCCGGATCGTGCAACGCAAGAAGGCGCAGCTGAAGCGCGAGATCAAAGAAGTGCAGGGCCGAAAGACCCGCGAGGTCCAGGCACGCAACAAGGATTTCTACACCGTCTGCCTGGTCGGGTACACCAACGCCGGCAAGAGCACGCTGTTCAACGCCACCATCCAGTCCGCTTCCGGTCAGGCCGGCGGGGCCTACGCCGACGACAAGCTCTTCGCCACCCTCTCGACACGGACCCGCAAGTGGGACTTGGGCGGCGGCGACGCGGTGATGCTCTCGGATACCGTCGGCTTCGTCCGCAACCTCCCCCACCACCTGGTCGCCAGCTTCAAAGCAACACTCGAAGAAGCCGTCCACGCCGACCTGTTGCTGGTCGTGCTGGATGTCTCACACCCCCGGGCGGAGCACCAGTACCGCACGGTGATGGAGGTACTCAACGACATCGGCGCGACCGAACCCAAACGGCTGTTGCTCTTGAATAAGACCGACCTGCTGACGCACAACGCCGACCTGTTGGTGATCCAACAGGAGCACCCCGGGAGCCTCCCGATCAGCGCGATCACACAGGAAGGCCTCGACGCCGTGACCGACGCGGTGCTCGCCCAAGCCAAGGGCGGCACGATCGACATGGAGCTTCAACTTTCCAGCGCGGATGGCAAAGCCATCCACTTCCTGGAAAACCGCGCCAACGTACTGGACCGAAACTACGAAGGCGACACCGTCACCATGTCCATCCGAATCGGCAAGCGCCAACTCGACCAGTTCCACGCCATGGGCAGCACCGCGGTCATCGTCGGCGAGTACGACGACGGTGAACCCAAAGGCGGTTGGGGTAGATAACGCACTGCCTAATCAAGATGGGGCCTGAGCATGAGCCTGATCGACGTTCTGTGGTTCTTCCTGCCTTACCTCGATCTGCTGCTGTACATCGTGCTGCCGGTGGTGGTCTGCATCGGTGCCGGCTGGTGGATACTCAGGAAGATCGAAGAGACCCAGATCGAACGGATCACCGGGCACCCCGCCGATCGCGTCCGGCTGCTTGGGGAGGTATTAACTGGCCCGGACTGGTTAGAAGGACATGGTTTTGAGTGGGTCGGCGCATTTCGATTGCTGCTCCCCAATGTCAACACACGGTTCGCCGCCTGGAAACAACGCGGCGATCACACCTACATCTGCGTCTACCGAACCAAAGGCGACAATATCCCGGGACTAACCACCGTGGACATCGTCAGCATCTTCGGTAAAAGATACGGCCTGACCACGACCGGGAGCACCGACGGCCCCCTGCTGCCCATCGGGCCCGGTTGCTACAAGCAGATGTTCGATACCAAAAATATCCGCCGGCTCTGGGAACTACACACCGACGCCGAAGCGGTCGTGGCACCCACCGACCTGAGCACCATCGACCCGCTGGAATACCAGGACTTCGAGACGATCATCGCGGTTGCGATGAAGGACGAGCTTGCGTTCCTACGGTCGCTTTGGTTCTGGCCCTTCCGCATGCCCTGGTGGTATTTTGTGAACCGGAAACGCAACCTCAACAAGACTGTCTTGGAACGGATGGGCAAACGAGAGCGTCGGCGGCTGGGGATAGAGTGACGGCGTGACGGCGCGACAAACCGCATGGCTTCGTTGCTTCAGTCCCGACCATTGGAACTCATCCCCCTTCGTTATTTCCAGTTTTCCCTACACCAACCCGCTGTGCAGGAAGTATTCCATCAGCTCGTGGCCATAATCGATGTGCAGGTCGGAGCTGTCGGCGTTTTCTTCGCTGAAAGGGACCTCACGGACCGAGCGGACGTTCTTGCCGGCCATCAGGAACGGGACCGGGGTCGGGTCGTGTTTGCGGTTGTCCACGCGGGTGTAGTGGTCCGGCAGCAGCAGGATGCGCCAATCCTCGCCACGCTTTTTTAATGCTTCGTGGATCGGGCCGACGACGTGCTTGTCGATCGCTTCGATCGCGGCGACTTTAGTCGTGGCGTCTGCGGCGTGGCTGGCCTCGTCCGGGGCCTCGACGTGGACGCACAGCACGTCGTAGTCTTCGATCGCGGCGATGGCGTGCCTGCCAGTGGCGACGTAGTCGTTGTCGTGGTAGCTGGTCTGCCCGGGGACATCCAAACGGTCCCAACCGATGAAGTGCGAGATACCGGCCAGCAGGTCTACGGCCGTGATCATCGCGCCCCGCAGCTTGAACCTCGACTCGAAGGTGGGCATCGAGGGCTTACGCCCCTGCCCCCAGGGCCAAAGATGTGTCGCGGGCAGTTCGCCCATCTCCTGGCGGGTCAGGTTGATCTCGTGTGTGCCGAAAAGCTCGGCGCTACGGTCCATCAGGGTGTGCAGCAGCTTGGCGTTCTCGCCGCCGACCGGCAGGTGCCGAAGCAGCGGTTCGCCGGGGATGTCGTGAGGCGGGACGGTGACCAACTCGGACCAGTCGCGCCCGGATGAGTCGACCATGATGTTTCGGTAACTCACCCCGGGGTACAGCGTCGCGCCGGGCAGATCGACACGGCTGGCAAACTCGGTCAGCAAGCGTCGGCCCTCCTCATCAGAGATGTGCCCGGCGGAGTGGTCCTGCATCTTCCCGTCGATCACGGTGACAAAGTTGACCCTGAAGATCCAGTCGGTGTCGTTCAGCTCGATCCCCAGCGCCGCGGCTTCAAGCGGGGCTCGGCCGGAGTGATACTTCGCGGGGTCGTAACCCAGCAGGGACATCGTGCAAACGTCGCTGCCGCAGGGCATCCCGTCGGGCGTGGTCGCGGCGGTCCCGAGACGACCCGTGAGTGCCAACCGATCGGTGTTCGGCGTCTGAGCGGCCTGGAGCGGCGTCTTGCCGCCCAGATCGTCAATCGGAAAGTCCGCTGCGCCGTCGGGGATGATAATGACGTATTTCATAGGAAGAAAAAGCTATTGACCACAAGCACTAAGCTTTTTTGATGTTGCATAGGACACGCCAAACCGCAAGCGTGCCTTGAATCCTGTAGGGCGGCGGATCACTCTCTGTCTAAATAGCTAACGGCTAACAGCTGATAGCTCCCATTAAAACTGCACCGGGAGCCCCTCGGCCTTCCATTTTTCGACCAACAACCGCACGTCGTCGATCGCGGCCTTGAGGCGTTGCGATGCGTCGTTGAGGTTTTCGTATAAGGCAGGGTCGCTCATCATCTTCCCGAACGTCCCGCCGCCTTCAAGGGTCTTGTCCGTCAGCTTCTGCATCGACTGCACGACGGAGCTGAGGTCGTCGGCCACCGCGACGTAACGGGTGCGGAGCGTGTCGAGGCTGTCATTGAATTTCTTGCTGAGCTCCCGGGCGTTGGCGGCGGTGCTCCGCACGTCGGCCCTGAGCTCCTCGTCGTTGACGTAACTGTTGACCCCCTCGATCGCCGTCTTGAGCTCAGCCAACCGCTGATCCGCGCGGGCCATCACGGTCGCCAGGTTCCCCATGGCGTCGCCTTGATCGACCGTTTCGGTGCTGCGTTGCTCGACCAGGAGGTTGATGTTTTCACCTACGAGGGTCCACTCTTTACTCACTGCGTCGAAGTTGTCGGATATCCGTGCGAACTCTTCCATCGGGCCACTCAAAGCGTTGCGTAACTCCTCGGCCACCTTCGAGAAATCGACCGCGGGCTCACCCGTGATCGCCGCCGTGCCGTCGGTCGGGAGGTAGTCCGTGACCGGCCCGGGCTCGCGGACCAACGCGGCGGTGGCGGAACCCCCCAGCAATGGGTTCTGGATCTTCACGGTCACGTCGTCGGGCAGTTCCAGACCATCGGTCGTGATCAATGCAACAGCTACGACACCGGTCTTGGGTCGCCCCTGAAACTTAATCGAATCGATGCGCCCGACGTCGATCCCGCTATACGTCACCCGGCTGTCCTTGTGCAGGCCCGCGGCGTCCGTCGACGTAATCGTCACGCTGTACCCGCCTTCTAAAGACTTGGACAACCCACCGATCTCCGTCATCAACCACGCAAGGCCGACGATCCCCGCGATGGTCGTCGCCCCCACGAACATGCTGACTGTGCTTTCTTTCATCGTTTGACTCCCGGCTTGTTAGCCGTCCGCCTCCTGCGTGCCCAAGCCCTGCCGGATCGACTCCAATTCGATCTGGTCGGCCTGGCCCTGGATGAAACGCTGAACCAGCGGGTTCTCGCTCCGTAGAAACGTCTCGGGGTCGCCATCGCAGATGATGTTCCCATCGTAAAGAAGCAGCATCCGGTCCGCAATCTTCGCCGCACTGGCCATGTCGTGGGTCACCACGATGCTGGTGATCCCGAACTTGGTGTTCAACGCGATGATTAACTCGTTGATCAGGTCCGCCCGGATCGGGTCCAGCCCGGTGGTCGGCTCGTCATACATGACCAGCCTTGGCTCAAGCACGATGGCACGCGCCAGCGCTACACGCTTCTTCTGCCCGCCTGACATCGTAGAGGGCCACTTGCGCTGAAGACCCGATAGCCCGACCATCCGCAGCACCCGGTCCACCCGCTCGTCACGCTGGGCCGTGGTCATGTCCGTGTGCTCGACCAGCGGGAACTCCACATTCTGCCCCACGTCCATCGAGTCGAACAAAGCGCTCATCTGGAAGAGGAACCCGATCTCCTTGCGTATCCCAACCAGCTCTTTGGGGGACATCGTGTTGACCTGCTGACCGTCGTAGAAGACTTCGCCCCGGTCGGGGATCAGCAGCCCGACGATCAGCTTAATCAGCACGCTCTTGCCCGTGCCGGAGGGCCCGATGATGACCGTGGTCTGGCCCCGCTTGATCTCCAGCGATACACCGTTGAGCACACGCAGCGTGCCGAAGCTCTTATAAACATTGTCAAGATGCACGAGTGTGTCACCGCCGGGTCGGTGTGGACGGCTCACGGTGCCGGTATCCGGCCCGAGCATCGTCGCCGGGTAAGGCCTCCACCCCGCGCCACCGACGAGGTGCTCGTCAGGCGGATGCGGCTTGGGATCGTGGCCCGGGTTGTCCGGCAGATCGGTCAATTGTCGCCCTCACTCTGCGAGGAAGAAATCACTGACACACGCGATCACCTCGTCCTGCTCCTGCGTGGTCATCTCCGGGAACGACGGCAGGCTCAGCACCTGCGTACTCGCCTCCTCGGCGAACGGCAGGCTCCCGGGGGTGTACCCAAGGCCCTCGAAGCACGGCTGAAGATGCAGCGGCTGGGTGTAATAAATCCGGCAGCCGATCCCGCACGCGGCAAGGTGGTGGCGCAGGCCGTCACGCATCCCCTTACCACGAACCCGGACGGTGTATTGATTGTAGACGTGGTGACGGTTCTGGCTCTCAAACGGCGTGGTGATCGCCACCTCTTCGAGTTCCCGCCCATACCGATCGGCGTGCTCGCGGCGCAGGTCGCACCAGCTATCAAGTAGGGGCAGCTTGACGCTGAGGAACCCGGCCTGGTAACCGTCCAGGCGGAAGTTACCGCCCACGTTAGGGAAGTGGTCCGCCCGGTCGGCTCCATGGTTGCGCATCTGACGCAGCTTCTCAACAAGCTCGTCGTCGTTGGTCACGCACGCCCCGCCGTCACCCATCCCCGCGAGGTTCTTTGTCGGGTAGAAGCTGAAGCAGCCCACGTCCCCGATCGACCCGACCGGCCTGTCGTGGTACCGGGCGCCCGATGCCTGCGCGGCGTCTTCGATCACCCTCAGGCCGTTCGCCTTGGCGACGTCCATGATCGCGTCCATGTTGGCGCTGAGGCCGTAGAGGTGCACCGGCATGATCGCCTTGGTCTTCTCGGTGACCGCCCCCTGGATGTCATGCGCCTGGAGGTTGTAGGTGCGTGGGTTGATGTCCACGAACACCGGCTTGGCACCTACCCGGGCGATGCACCCGGCGGTCGCGAAAAAGGTGAACGGCGTGGTGATGACCTCGTCACCGGGGCCGATCCCCATCGCCATCAGCGATACCAGCAACGCGTCGGTCCCCGAAGAAACCCCCACCGCGTGCTTGACACCGCAGTATTCGGCCAGCTCACGCTCAAAACGCTGGACATACTCGCCCAGGATGAACTGACCCGACCGGGTCACCTCCTCAAATACCTGCCGCAGCTGGGGCATGAGGGTCTCGTGCTGTCTATTTAGGTCTAGTAGGGGTACTGTCATGGGGGGCTCGCACTTCCTTGTATTCTGGGCCAAAGGATAGTCTCCCTCAGACCCCACGCCAAGGCGGCATCCCCACCGGATCGCCGGGCAGACGTGCGGGACTTGACAATGCACCACCCTCCCGAGAGCCTAGGCTCTTTCTGATGTACCCACGGGGTCTCGATGAGTCAGGGTTCAAGCAAAAGCTTCACATGCCCCCACTGCCACAAGCGGTTCCAGTGGTCGACCCAGATCGCAGACCGCAAGGCTCAGTGCCCAAGCTGCGCTAAAAGAATCCGCATCCCCACCGTGCCCGGCCGGGTCGCCGAGGCGGTGGACCCGCTGCCCAAAACCCAGAAAGCAGAGCCCCAGCCCGAGGCAGATACCTACGACCTGGACCTCACCGGGATCGACGAGTCGATCGTCGAAGCCCCCCCCTCCGCCGCCCAGAAGGCCGCCGACCAGACCGGCCGATGCCCCGCGTGCAACCAGTCGATCAACCCCGGGGCCGTGATCTGCATCAAGTGCGGGTACAACCTCAAAAAAGGCAA
>JAJDCT010000113.1 GCA_029260695.1 Phycisphaeraceae bacterium | reverse complement strand
TGCTTGATCGCAGGGCTCGCCAGTGTGCCCGGCTGCCAGAACGAAACCTGGTCGTCGTGATTGATAACACCCAGGAGCGAGAAGTGCGGGCCCGAACCCTGCGGATACCCGTTGGGATGAGTCTCCGGGCTCCACGTGTTGCTCACGGTGAAGTTGTACCTGATCGTCCCGGCCTGCGCGCAAACTGGAGTCGGCCAAAAGCCAACCAACAGCACCACTAATAATAAAACCCAGAACCGTGTCATGACGCGCCTCTACTTCTATCCATAACAGTCCGTACCGCTTAGATTAATAAATCGGTTGGGCCCAACCCCTGTTCGTACCAACCACTCTATTGGGAGCCCCTCGATAAAACAAGAGAAATCCAACCGACAACTGGAGGACTACAAAATTCCCGCCTTTAGCTATGAATCAGCTTGTCCTCCGTGGCTTACGGCAACCGATCCACGCCAAGCCCGCACCCGCCAGGAACATCAACGAGGTGGGCTCGGGCACGGATGCTAAAGCCTCGGGCGGCGGCGGTGTGCCTGCGTTCCAGTTACCCAATACAAAATTCAAGTCCGCGATCCCAACGATCCCGTCGCCGTCGGGATTCGCCCGTGGGTCCAGGGTTCCATCGTTATTCCAATTACCCAGCACGATGTTCAGGTCTTCGATCCCGACAAATCCATCGCCGTTAAGGTCGCCCGCGATCGCCTGGGTGATGGTCGAGATCTGATCCAGTGCAACGCCCGTCACCACCTGCGTGAAGCCGTTGGTCCAGCGGATCAATACCTGATCGATCGAGGTCGCCGCACCGAGCCCGAACTCCAGGGGCAGGTCATTGAAAGAACCCCGGCCCGCGCCGCCGCTGACCTCCTGCACGGTCGTGCCCAGGTTAGTCGTGACCTCGACCCGTGCACCGATCGCGCTTCGGTTGCCGTCGGTACCGACGAGTTTGAGTGTCGCCCAATGGCCTTCCAGGACCGAGTCGTTGCGCCACAACCGGGTCGTCGCCGTATCGTCGCCTGTGACGACCAGGTCCAGATCGCCGTCGCTGTCGATGTCGGCAAAGGCGACCCCTCTGCCGTCGAAAGCGGCCCCGCCCTGCAACGTCGCGGTGATGTCTTCAAACGTGCCATCGCCCTTGTTGCGGAACAGCACGTTGGGCGTGGTGGTATCCGAGAACCCGTTGGTCACGAAGAAATCCATCCAGCCATCGTTGTCGATATCGCCTGCGTTGGTGCTGATACCCCAGCCGTTGGGGTCGGCAGTCCCCGAAGCCGTCGCCACATCGGTGAAACTTACGTTGCCGGGCGTTGAGGTG
This sequence comes from Phycisphaeraceae bacterium, assembly GCA_029260695.1. Taxonomy (GTDB): domain Bacteria; phylum Planctomycetota; class Phycisphaerae; order Phycisphaerales; family Phycisphaeraceae; genus JAJRRS01. The sequence continues at coordinate 5,813 of JAJDCT010000113.1, read as the reverse complement.
TTTTCATACAGGGCGTTGGGGGTCGTCGTCGCACCTGGCCAGGCCGTCCAGTACAGGTCCATATCCAGATCGTTGTCGTAGTCAAGGGAAACCACGCCCATCCCCAAGCCGACCTTGTCGATCCCGGCCGACACCGTTTCATCCACGAACGTCCCCTGGTTGTTGATAAACAGGCGGTTGGGATCGACCGAGCGGTTCCCGGTGAATAGATCAACCCAGCCGTCGTTATTAACATCGGTGGCGACCACGCCAACACCCTGCCCGTTGACGCCGGTAATCCCGGCCGCGGAAGCTGCGTTGGAGAACTGCAGGTTCCCATCGTTGTGATACAACAAGTCCGAACCGATGGCGTTGACATAGATATCCAACAAACCGTCACGGTCGTAGTCGATCAGCCCCATGCCACGGCTGCTGTCCTCGTTGGTCACACCCGCGCTGACCGTGACATCGGTGAACTGGTACTCACCACCGACTCCCACGGGCCCGTCGTTGCGGTAGAAGGCGTCCGGGCCGATACCGAAGTTAACAACGTACAGGTCCAGGTCCCCGTCGTTATCCATGTCGCCGAAGGCGGTACCGACACTAAAGCCCGTATTCCCCACCCCGGTCGCGGCGGTCACGTCGGTGAACGCTCCGCCGCCGTCGTTTCGGAAGAGTTTATTCGCCCCGTTGTTGGTCAGGTACAGGTCCGGGGCACCGTCGTTGTTGTAATCGCCCCAGGCAACAGACTCGTTCAGTGTCGCCGGCTGACCGACCGCGGCCGGGGTGATATCGGTGAAGATGATCGTGTCCGCCGCCCGCGCCGGGGCAACCAAGGCCACCGCCAGAATAGTCGGTGCCATAGCCAGCACTCGGCGTCGATCCCGTTTCATTTTGATGTCCAGATGGTGTGTTCGCATTGCCTGCATACTCCTTGGGAGTCTGATCTAAGTAGATTCAGACTCGGCCTCGAACCACCCCATCATGCTTGAATATTAGATCACGGGTGCTACCTACATTCTGATAGCACCGATGGGACCCCACCCGGCTTACTAGGCCGCCCGCTAGGGCCAAGTAGGCTGGAAATAGCCGGAATAACAAAAGGCTAATTACCCCATCCAATGAGCAATTGTACGGGGGCCGCTCACTAATGCCAGAGAAATCCTCGTAAATTGAAGCAACAAATCGACTAAATAACATGCGACCCCTGTGTTTTGATCCTGACTACCACTCGGCGGTGCCAGTTCCACGCCGGGCGCAAAGACCTGGGCCGGTGCCCCAAGGCCCCAACCGGGTACATGGCCCAGTGAAATCCCTGGACGTTGAGGCAATCTCACGATGCGGATACTGTTCAGCCCAAGCCGTATCATCGCAGTCAAAGGTATTCCATGACGACACAGGCAGAGTCTGACACCAACCCGCAACGTGGCGGATCGATGCTCGTCGACGCGCACGTCCACCTTTACGACTGCTTCGACCGCACGGCATTCTTCGACGCGACGTTAAATAACTTTCGACAAGCCGCCCAGGCTCTAGGGCTTCCAAAAGACACACCCGGCTATCTGATGCTGACAGAGACGGCAAAAGACCACGCGTTCGAGTCACTAATCGCTCAACGCGAATTGGACGGCGGGCGGTGGCGATTCAATACAACAGACAAAGATAGGTCCTTGGTCGCGGCGCTCGGTGGGCGGGACGTCTTAACCGTGATCGCCGGCCGGCAGATCGTGACCCGGGAAGGCCTGGAGGTATTGGCGTTGTGCTGCAACGAACAGTTCGCCGACGGCCTGCCCATCGAACAGACGATTGAGAAGGTGATCGAAGCCGACGCCTTGGCTGTGCTTCCCTTCGGCGTGGGTAAATGGAGCGGCGCTCGCGGCAAGATCATCGATGACCTCCTGAACGGCCCGCTTGCAAGCAAGCTGATGCTTGGAGACAACGCCGGCCGGCTGGCGATGGCGGGCGAACCCAAACAATTTGCCCAGGCTCGGCAACGCGGCACATGGGTACTGCCCGGGACCGACCCCCTGCCTTTCCCCGGTCAGGCAACACGCGTCGGCCGGGCGGGGCTGGTACTCGATGGCAACTTCAACCAAGACCAACACGCCGCCACTATCAAATCCACGCTTGAAACCTGCAATACCCAACCAAAAACCTTCGGCCGGGCCGACGGGCTGCTGCCATTTTTGAAACTACAGATCGGGATGCAACTCCGTAAGCGGTTGCGGAGGCGACCCTAAGCACCGGCCTACCTAACTCCCCCCCCACGACCCGCAAACAAGCCTCTTATCGGAACAGCGCAGACACCTTGCCATGCCTGTAAGAACCGACCGATGTAAGATCAATGCAGGTGTGCAGATACCGTTCGTCTGCTCACGCCGCCTACACTCAAAGTAAGCAGAAACGCACACACCCGCCACGGCACAGCCGAACGATCCGACGGAGCCGATCGCTTGAAGATCCTTTTCCTGGCACCCCAACCCTTCTTCACCAACCGCGGGACACCCATCGCCGTGCGCGCGGCATTGCAGGCCCTGGCTGCGCAGGGCCACACCGTCGATGTGCTGTCCTATCACGAGGGCGAGGATGTCCAGATCAACTCGATCACCCACCACCGCACCACCAAACCGCCCTTCGTCAAACGCGTCCCCATCGGCCCGAGCTGGCAGAAGGCGCTTTGTGACCTTGCCATGACTACCAAGGCCGTCTCGATGACCCGACACCACAGCTACGACGTCGTCCACGCGGTCGAGGAGTCCGCCTTCATCGCATGGCTGATCCGCCTGCTCTTCGGCGTCCCCTACATCTTCGACATGGACTCGCTGATGAGCCTGCAGATCGTCGAAAAAAACAGGCTGCTCACGCCCGTCGCCTGGATGTTTAGCTGGATGGAAAAACGCGCCGTCAAACGATCTCAAGGCGTTCTCGCTGTCTGCCCCGCGCTGGTCGACGTAGCCATGCGCCACCACCCCACAGGCAATGTCGCCCTCCTGCCGGACATCCCCTTCACAGGAAACGCCGACGCCGACCTCCCCGACGCCCTTACCAAAGCCACCGGCACACGCTTGATGTACGTCGGCAACCTCGAAAGCTACCAGGGCATCGACCTGATGCTCGACGCCTTCGCTAAGGTTGCCGGATTACACGACGACGTGGCCCTGCTGATCGTCGGCGGTTCATCCGAACACATCGAACACTACAAAACCAAGGCCGGACCTTTGTGCGGGCAAGGCCGGGTCGTCTTCGTTGGGCCGGTACCCATCGACAGCCTGGGAGCTGTACTGGGCTTCGCCGACATCCTGGTCTCTCCAAGAACCCAGGGCAATAACACCCCGATGAAGGTCTACAGCTACCTGCAGTCCGGCAAACCCGTCGTCGCGACTCGTCTATCGACCCACACACAGGTGATGGACGACGATGTTTGCGTCCTGGTGCAGCCGGACGCACAGGCCATGGCCGATGGGATGACCAGACTGCTCGAGTCGGCCGAGACCCGCGAAAAAATCGGACGGGCCGGTCGGGAATACGTCGAGCGCGAGTTCAGCGAACAGCGGTTTAGACAACGGCTTGAAGACTTTTACAATAAACTCCCCGGCACACCCGGGTCGGACCGATCTAATCCTGGTGATGACCACCAACCCAACGCCGCGTGACACGACCCCAACACGAACGCCGTGACGCACAAATAACACCAAACGCAACAGCAAGCCCGGGGTATGTGAGACTCATTCGATGCAGGTACTGGTAACAGGCGCAACAGGATTCACCGGTGGGCGGCTCGCCGTCGCTCTCGCCTCGCAGGGCTACAAAGTCCGCGCGATGGTCCGCAGAGGCTCAGACCAATCGTTCCTCGACGGGCACGATATCGAGCTGTTTGAGGGCGACATCACCGACCAGGATGCCGTCGACCGCGCCGTCTGCGGCTGCGAAAAAATCTTCCACATCGCCGCCTGCTTCCGCACCGCTGGACACCCCGACAGCTACTACCACGAAGTCAACTACTTAGGCGCTCAGTACATCCTCGACGCCGCGAAAAAGCACAACTGCGAACGAGTCGCACACTGCAGCACCATCGGCGTGCACGGCTCGGTCAAGAAAATCCCCTCCGATGAAACCGCACCCTACGCACCCTGCGACATCTACCAACGCACCAAACTCGAGGGTGAAATACTTGCCAAAGAACGCCAGGCAAAGGGCCAACCCGTCTGCATCTTCCGACCCGCCGGGATCTACGGCCCAGGCGACATGCGCCTCCTCAAACTCTTCAAAACCATCCACTCCGGCAGGTTCCGCATGGTCGGCCCAGGCAAAGTCAACTTCCACATGGTCTACATCGACGACCTCGTCGACGGCATCATCCTCTGTGGCGAAAAACAAGAAGCACTCGGCGACACCTTCATCCTCTGTGGCCCGAAATACGTCGCGTTAAGCGAGCTGGTCAAGCTGGTCGCCGAAGCCGTCGGTGTCAAACCCCCGCGAGGCCACATCCCTCTGGCACCCGTCTACGCCGCCGCCGTGCTCTGCGAAGCCCTCTGCATCCCATTGCGCATCGAGCCGCCTCTGCACCGCCGGCGTGTCGGATTCTTCACCAAGAACCGCTCGTTCACCTACGCAAAAGCCCAGAACGCGCTAGGCTACGAGCCCAAGTTCAGCACCGCCCAGGGCGTCAAACGCACCGCCGAGTGGTATTTCCAAAACGGCCATCTCACCGACCACCGCGGCAACATCAACGCAGCGTGACCCCACCCAGCACCTGGGCACCAGAGCAGGTTCACACTGGCCACGGGGAAAAACTATAGCCGTTGCGGAACCCTCTGACGGTGCAGCCGACTGTTATCGTGCAGACGCTACTCATTAAAAGAAGCGGCACGATGATTGGCTACCGGGCCTGCGATAGAGTCGACCACCCACTCTTTCCCCCGCTCCATCTCACCACACAACGTGTGCTATGCGGCTTCCGTGTCCTGAAGAATATCATCGAGAATGTAAGCCTCGGCGTCGGATACCGACAATGGCCTCGCGAAGTGATAACCCTGCCCCCACGTGCAGTTGATCGATTGCAGCGCCCCGACGATGTCGGCTGTTTCAATGCCTTCCGCAACGGTCTTGATGCCCAGGTTCTCCGCAAGGTTCGTGATCGACATCACGACCGCAAGAAGTGACCGGTCACGATCAAGCACGCGGATGAAGGCCTGGTCGATCTTCAGCACGTCAATGGGGTACTCATGCAGCGTGCTTAAAGAAGACACCCCGGTTCCAAAGTCATCCATGGCAATCGGGAACCCGTGCTCACGCAGCCTGCGGAGCAGCGGGATCACATCGCTACGATCATCGGCGATGGTGCTTTCGGTGATTTCCAGAAATAGCTCTCCCGGCTTCAGGCCAAAGTCTCGCTGACATTCCAGGACATCATCCAGATAAGTGTGGCCGAGCAGTTGCCGCTTGGAGACGTTGACATTGACTTTCAGCTTGCGGCCATGGCCCAGCCGCTGATTCCAGTCTGCGATCTGAGAAGCGGCGGTCCTTAGGGCCCACCGCCCAATCTGATTGATCAGGCCCGTGTCTTCCGCGATCGAAATGAACTCATCGGGGCCGACCTCGCCGTGTTTGGGATGATCCCAACGAAGCAGCGCCTCAAACCCTGCGAGTTGGCCTGTCTCCGATTCGACAATCGGCTGGTACATCAGCCGGAACTGGTCGTCTGCCGATACCGCCATCCTAAGGTCCGCCTCGAGCGACAGCCGATCAAGTGCCTTCGCATGCATCACCCGATCAAACACCACGACCTGCGCTTTGCCATTATCCTTCGCCTGGTACATCGCGGCGTCGGCGTC
>JAJDCT010000112.1 GCA_029260695.1 Phycisphaeraceae bacterium | reverse complement strand
ATGCAATTGACGCCGTAGCGGGTCTTGCCGCCGTGCAGCGCACAGGTGCTCTGGACGCTGACCTTCCCGGAGTATTTCTTGTCGCTGTGCGACAGTTCCGAATCGACGATCTGACCAATCTGGTACTTCCCCGAGGCGATGACGGCGAAGCCGGTGACACTGATATCGGTCAGCGGGCAGTCCTTCTCGTCGCCGAAGGCCGCGGTCAGGTCCGCCATGACGGTGCAGATGCGGTAGGTCTGGCGGTTTTCAGCAGAGACCCAATCGCCGATGGTTAATACCGCGATCCCGGCTTCGGGGTCATCCTCCGGCAAGGCCTCGATGCGGGCGGGCTGCTGCACAAACTTCCCACCGAACTCGAAGTAGATCAGGACCTCGAGCCCGACCTCAAAGGCCAGGGTGTCGTCCTGGGGCTGGAGGGCAAATGAGCTGGTCGACTCCGCTTGAACAACCGTGGCCGGGTGCAACACGGGGTGCTTCGCCTGGCTTGGAAATCTGATGTAAACGGTTGATCCATTGTGTGGCATGGCACAGGTCCTATAACGGGATTGCGTGCTACGATCCGCTTATATGAGTTCGGCACATTCTTGTGTGTGATTAACGACCTATAAGATCGCACTGACAGAGGCCATAGAATCAGCTGATGACCGAACCGCAGGCCTGACTTTCTGGTGCGGGCCTATTGTGCCGGGGCGTTCCAGATGGTGGAAGGGCGCAATGGGGAGATCAGTTAGTACAACCCGGACCCCCGGATCCCCGGCCCCCTGGATCCCCGGATCCCCGAGCGGTGCTGCCCTTGGATAAGCATGGTTCAAGGTGTCTGGGTCGCTGGGCCGGCGCGTGTGCAACGGGTGACGCGATGGACCGGGCGTGGCGGTTGCACCACCAGTGAAACGCTCAGATACGATGTTTTCATCAACCCACGGGTACGCCGTTCGGACATCGGATGTCACTCACTGGCCGAACCCGCCGTTTGCTTCTCGTTCGCCTCGACGCGCTCCGCTATTTCACGGGATAACGCCTGAGCCTCGGCGATCTGCTCGGGGGTCATGCGGTCACCAAGAGCCTCGATTAACGGTTTGGCGTCCTCGTGACCTCCGGCCGAGGCGATCGATAACCAGGCATAACCCCGAACACCGTCCTCAGCCACACCCTCACCACGGCTGTACTTCAGGCCAAGGTTGTGCTGCGCCATCACGAATCCCTGCGCCGCAGCCTTGCGATACCACTTCACCGCCTGGGCATCATCCTCGATGACCCCCATGCCGTTGTCGTATAGGAAACCCATATGGTTCTGCGCCTTCGCGAGACCCTGGTCTGCCGCCTTGCGATACCACTTCACCGCCTCGGCGGCGTCTGCAAGTACACCCTCGCCGTGGCTGTACATGTAGCCCAGGTTGAACTGCCCTTTTGCGTCCCCTTGTTCTGCAGCCAGGCGAAACCATCTCGCCGCCTCGGCGTCGTCCTCAACCACCCCCTGGCCGGCCGCATATATAAATCCAAGGTGGTTTTGTGCATCGGCGTCCCCCTGCTCTGCAGCCAGGCGAAACCATCTCGCCGCCTCGGCGTCGTCCTCTGCCACCCCTTCACCGTAGACATACATGAAACCAAGGTTCAGCTGCGCGTCTATGTGCCCCTGCGCCGCGGCTTTGCGATACCACTTCACTGCTTCAATATCGTCCTTCAAGACCCCCTCGCCGCTGGCGTACATCAGACCCAGAACGTATTGCGCCTCAGCGAGCCCCTGTTCTGCGGCCTTTCGATACCACTTCACCGCCTGAACATCGTCCTCGGGCACACCGTCGCCGATGTCGTATTTGATACCCAGGTTGTACTGCGCTTCAGGTGTTTGAGGCTGCCGTTCACACGATACAAGAGACATGAAAGCCAGAGCTATTGCGGCGGGCACTATCAGCAGATATCGCATCTGGTCCTCCGGTTGCTGGTTATGGTGATCTCATGCTACCCGGCGTCTGGATAGACGGCCAGAGTAGACGCATGCTGTTTTAGCCGGGGTGGGTTCGTTGTAGTGTACGGACCCTTGGTGGATGTGCTCAGGCAAGCGCTGCTACAGTTTAGGTATGGCTGAACAGGCATCCTCTGATTCACAAGACGATGAATTGACGCCGGAGTTGTTGGTGCGGGCTTACTGCGCCGGGGCGTTCCCGATGGCGGACGGGCGCGATGGGGAGATCCGGTGGTACAGCCCGGACCCTCGGGCGGTGATCCCCCTGGAAGATGATGGGTTCAAGGTGTCGCGGTCACTGCGCAAACGGGTCCGCAACGGGTGCTATCGGGTGACGATGGACCGTGCGTTTGAAGAGGTGATCCGGGCCTGCGCACATCCTCGGGCTGCGGATGCCGACACATGGATCAACCAGCGGATCGTTGACGTCTATAACGAATTGCACCAAGCGGGCCTGGCCCACAGCGTGGAGGCCTGGGCCCCCAGGAGTTTTTCTCCCGGAAGTTATGCGGATAGGTCCGGTAGCAAGCTGTCCGAAGAGGGAGAACTGGTCGGCGGTCTGTATGGCGTGTCGCTGGGTGGTGCGTTTTTCGGGGAGTCGATGTTCCACCGAGCGACAGACGCATCGAAGGTGTGCCTGGTGGCGTTAGTGGAACACCTCCGGGGGCGGGGGTTTGGGCTGTTGGATGTGCAGTTCGTAAATCCGCACCTCGAACAGTTTGGGGTCATCGAGATATCCAGCGAAGCCTACATCACCCGACTGCATGAGGCCCTTGAATCGGGTGCGAAGTGGTGAAGGCTATCGGTGGACACGGATCGATCATGGTGACATGTAACAATTCGGTATTCATTCACTTGCCTTGTTAAGCGCTATTCACTTCTCAGGGCTTTAGCCTGGTTAGATCGGCCACAGCCATATCGTGAATTCTGCCGTAGTTGTTTCTCCGAGCGACGACCTTCTCGAGGTAGCCCCTTGCGGACTCGTGGTCGCCTTCGACTAATTTGACGGCTCCGATAAAGTAGTTGGCGTAGTATGTTTGATCTTTTTGTAAGTCGGGGTTGTGTGAGCGCATTTGTTCGAGTAATTTTTCTCCCGAAGTATTTCCCTTGAGAAAGGATACTATGTGCATCCAAATACCATCCATAGGATATTCATCGGTGAATTCTTTCAGTTCGGATATCGCCTTCTCATGATCACCGAGTGACCGCCGGCAGAGGTATCTGGTGATTGAAGCACTCATCAGACTGCTTGTTTTACCCTGATGTTTCATCCGCTCGATGTAATCGGACAAGCACTCAACAGCGTAAGGTAGATCTCGTTCGGCTCCGGCTGACGAGTATATGGCTTGACCGATTCTTGATAATGCGACGTCTTCATCCGCACTCTTAGTAAACCAAGCCTTGGCCTGGTCGTAGTCCCTCTCAACGCCGAGACCCAAGGCATAGAGTTCGGCGAGTGACGACATCGCTCTCTTATGATCTGATTCAGCGGCTTTCCGGTACCAACGGACCGACTCGGTATAGTCCGGCGCGAAAGCACGGTGGTCCGGCCAAAGCCCGCCGGTACGGTATATCCATCCAAGCGTATCGGCGGTATCGGCGTGACCCAATTCGGCGGCGCGTTGATACCAGAGGATGGCTTTTGCCACGTCCTTCTCTATCCCGTGGTCTTTGCTGCCAAATTTGTAGACTTCCGCGACACGGATGGCCTGCTCAGGGTCACCACCCGGATCATCCTTCTTAATAGCATATAAGTCGTCCCGCACTTCAATCCTTCGCATCTCGTCTTTGCTACTAACTCCAAAAAGGGCACCCAGCGTGTCACCCTCATCCATTGACGCTAGCTCGTCTTTGGCTCGTTTGTTGCCGGCGTCTGCGGCCTTCTGGTACCAGAACCGGGCTTGCTCCTTGCTCTTAGCAATTCCCCGTCCGCTTATATACCGCTCAGCGAGGTTGAAAGCGCCGGCTTCGCTACCCGCTTCGGCTGCTTGACGGAACCAAATGGCTGCTTCGCCATCGTTCTTGTTGACGCCTAGCCCCTGAGAATACATGACGCCCAGCGAGTTCATTGCGTTCTTGTCACCCATACCCGCTGCACGTCCAAACCAGTGCAGTGCCTGGCCGTAATCTTGAGTAATCCCTAAGCCCTTAAAGTAAGCCTTACCGAGCATGGCTATTCTATTTGTCGAGCCGTGATTGAGGGCTTTTTGACACCAACGGACCGCTGCCGCGTGGTCCTGAGTGACACCCATCCCGTTCCAATACATTAACGCCAAGTTATCCATTGCAACGGCTTCCCCTTTTTCGGCGGCACGCCTGTACCAATAAGCAGCTTCGCCATAATCCTGTGGACGTCCTTCGCCGTTATAGTAGATGGATGCAACGTACATCATCGCTTCAGAGTCCCCGGCTTTCGCTGCATCTATAAAGTTGTTGTATGCGATCCGGTAATCGCCCGATTGGTAATACTCCAAGCCCTGGTTAAACCACCGGTCGGTTTTACTATCCGCTGAGGCAACCACGGCTGTGGCACAGATAATCAGTGCGACGACAGGGGACAAAAATGAGGGCATCATGAAGGGGCCTCCTGCTGCGAGTTGATGAGTTGATGAGTTGATCTTGCACGCATACACCTCTGTAAATACCATCGCTATTCCAAGATGTCTAGAAGTGTTGCGATATAATTTAGCAAATCGCACATCTCAGACTATCAACCCCGAATGGAATAATATTTTCGACACATCACATATCGCCTTCGCACGGCAATGCCGCCGGCTACATGTGTCAGATTAACGCCATGACACGGTGGAGCGAAGCCTACATCACCCGACTCCATCAGGCCCTTGAATCGGGTGCCAAGTGGTGAGGCGCTTGGAGAGGCGGCTATGCGCATACGAAAAGCGACGCCCTCCGAAGCGGCTTGCTCCGTGGAAGTCCCGGGGGTACTTCCGTTGAATTTTTACGAGGTACTAAGGGAGCGTAATGGTCTGGCCGACCGCAAGCTTCTTGGGGTTGACGCCGGGGTTGGCGGCGGCGATGTCGGTCCAGCGTTGGCCGTTGCCGTAGTGCCGTTCGGCGATCTTCCAGAGCGTGTCGTTCTTCTGGATGGTGTAAGTCGCCTGGGTAACGGGGGCCGCAATGGGAGCGACGACCTGCTGGGGCGCCTGGCCGACCGGCTCAAACTGCACAGACTCAGACGGGTAGTCCTGCACCTGTACGGGTTCGACCGGCGGAGGCACAGCGGCCAACTCCGGCTTGGCTTTCCTCTGGCAACCTATCGCGGCACCCAGGCACACGATCACGAGAACGGTAGTCAGTTTTTGCATGATTGATCCCCTGATGTTGATTGCTTCCGTGCGTCACCCACCCGGGACGATACAGGGGGTTTTTACACCATTGTCCGGTGATTGGCAATGCCCGGCCGCTGACGGGGACCCTGGTGTAGGGCTTTTTGGCGGTGTGAGCGGTTACCAGCCCTGCTGAGTCTTGATGTCACGCAACGCCTGGAGCTGCGACGCATCCAGTGGCCTGACCCGCCCGGCCTGTCTCCCCAACAGGAGCAGCCGGCAGTACGCATCGAGGATTTCCAGCTTGTAATAGGCGTCTATGAGCCCGTCGCTGAAACTCACCGAGCCGTGGTTGGCCATCAAGACGGTGTTGGTGCTGGGCCCGATCACCGAAGCCACAGCATCCGCGGCCGCCTGGGTCGAGGGGGTGGCGTAAGCGGCGGTCGGGACTTCGCCCAGGAACAGCTCGGCCTCCGGGTGGATGCCAGTCGGCAGGGGCTGGTCGCAGATCGCAAACGCCGTGGCGTGCGGCGGGTGGCTGTGGATCACCGCGCTCACATCCGCGCGCGCCTCGTAGATCGCCAGGTGGACCTTGATTTCACTGGTCGGCTGACGCCTCCTGGAACTGAAAAAGACACCGGCTCCTTCGCCATCAACCACCACCAGGTCGTCCGGCTCAAGAAACCCCTTGCTGATCCCGCTGGGTGTGCAAAGAAAACGATCCGGGCCCAACCGCACCGAATGGTTGCCCTCGTTGCCCGCACAGTACCCGCGCTGCCAGATCCGTCGGCCGACCTCGCACATCCTCTCTTTGATCGTGCGCATGCTGTCTTGCATCACTGGGATACTTCCGACTTGCCTGGGGTCTGTGAA
>JAJDCT010000111.1 GCA_029260695.1 Phycisphaeraceae bacterium | reverse complement strand
GCTTGATGTAGGGTTCGGCCAGGCGTTCGGCTTCGTCACGGCAGACACCGACTTCGACCTCTACCCCTGCTTCACGGAGCATCGGGACGCCGTTGCCGGCTACGGGTTCGAAGGGGTCCGGCACACCGACCACCACGTGTTTGATACCCGCGTCGATGACTGCTTTGGCGCAGGGCGGTTGTTTGCCGTAGTGAGAGCAGGGTTCGAGCGTGACATAGATCGTCGAGCCAGCCGGGTCGATGCCCTTATGTTTGCAGTCAAGCAGTGCCTGGGCCTCGGCGTGCAGGCCCCCGAATCGGCTGTGGTAGCCGCTGGCAATGATCTGGCGGTCACGCACGATCACCGCCCCCACCATCGGGTTGGGCTCGACGTACCCCTGGCCTAAACGGGCCAGCCGCAGGGCCTCACGCATGAATACTTCATCCGGCATGGCCCCCATGATATAGTGATGGGCGTCATTCACCATCTACACCGGGGCGATAAGGGGTTTACACATGAAGTGGATCAAACGGATCGTCGTTCTTGTGGTGCTCGTGGTCGTGCTGGTCTGCGTAATCGGGTATGTCATGATCGATCAGATCGCCAAGACGGGGATCGTGGAGGGCGGAACCCGCGCGATGGGCGTGGAAACAAAGCTCGACGGCATCCATGTAGGGCTGTTCTCCGGTTCCGTATCCTTAGACGGGCTTTCTATCGCAAACCCTCCGGGCTTCAAGGCCGATCACTTCATGAGTCTTGGCGACGGCAGCGTCGAAGTCACGCTGGGCTCGCTGATGGGTGACAAGGTCGAAGTCCCCTCACTTAAACTCAACAACGTCGACCTCGCGCTGGAGAAGGACAAGGGCACCGCCAATTACCAGGTCATCCTGGACCACCTTGCGAAAGTCACCGGCGGCGGGGAAGAACCTACGGCTGACACCGGGGCCGAAGAGGGCAAGAAGTTTGTTATTAAGGAACTGGTGATTACGGACGTGAAGGTCAAGGCCGAGGTGATCGGCGGGGTGTCTGTACCGATCACCATCCCCGAGATCCGTCTGACCGATATCGGCAGCGACAGCGACAAGGGCGTGTTGCTCAAAGACCTCAGTGGGATCATCCTCACGGCAATCCTGGCGACAGTGGTGGAACAGGCCGGCGATCTCTTGCCGGGCGGGATCGGCGAGGGCTTGTCCGGTGGTCTCGCGGCGGTAGGCGACCTGGGCGACTTTGGCATGCAGGTTGTCGGCGATGTGACGGCGCAGGCGAGTGAGATGGTTGGCGAGGCTGCGGAAAAACTCGGTGAAGGTGCCGAGCAGGTCGGCGAAAAGGCCAAGCAAGCCACAGACCAAGTTAACCAGACCGTGGATAAGTTCAGCGAAGGTCTTGGCGGGCTTCTCGGCGGCAAAAAAGATAAACAGGATGCTGCCAAGGATTAGTGCTCTTCATCCAGCCGATAGGGGTTCATTGGTGTGGCAGATGCGTATTTCTTGACTGTTACACCCAAGCACAGTCAAGCATCAGCGATCCCTATCGTGGGCCGGAGGACTCTTCTGTCAGCCCTGGGCAGGGCGCCCCCCCTACCCGTAGCACCACCTCTCTATAATCATCAATATTATCATTGCCTAAGTTTCTGTAAAAGAACAACTTCGGTTGATGTGCCAGAAGTAAATATCAGAGATTGTCCGGCTCTAGGCTTTAAATTATAGAATATAACGGTATACTTAACTAGGACTGAATGAGCGCATCTCAACAAATAAGGCTAATCGCCGGTTGTATGACTGGTACGAGCTTAGATGGCTTGGATGCGGCGCTGGTCGAGGTGACCGGCGAAGGTTTGGGCGTCCGTGCCCATCTGGTCGGCGTGGTAAGCCGTGATCTGGATGAGCTGTACGGTGTGCTCAAACCGATGGTGGAAGGTGAGCCCAGGACCTCATTGGACTACCTGCTAGCGGCTCGACAGCTTGGCGAATTGCACGCCGATGCCGTTGAAGACCTTTGCAGGCAACACCTTCCGGCGGGTGTGTCTTTGAATATGGTCGTCGCCCACGGGCAGACGATCTGGCACGCACCGGGCAAGGGCGTGAGTTGGCAGTTGTTTGATGCCCAGCCGGTTGTGAAGCGTCTGGGTGTGCCGGTTTGTTACAACCTGCGACAGGCGGACCTGATCGCGGGTGGAGAAGGAGCTCCGATCACGCCGATCAGCGATTGGGTGATGTATCGTCACCCGGCGCGGGACCGGCTGATCGTCAATCTAGGCGGGATCAGCAACGTGACCCACCTGCCGGCCGATGGAACGCCGGCACAAGTCACAGGCGCGGACATTGGGCCGTGCAACCTGTTGATCGACGGCGTGGTCCGTCACTTGTTTCCCGACCGACGGATCGACATCGACGGCGAAATCGCCCAGACAGGGCGGATCAACTTGGAGGTCCACGGCTTGGTTCAGAAGCACCCGGCAATCAGCGGTAAGACGAAACGCTCGATCGGGCGTGAAGACTTTACCGATGGCTGGGTCCACGGGCTGGTCGATCACCTCAAGGCCAGCCTGTCCGCACCCGACATCGTCGCCGGTGCGGTCGAGGCGGTGGCTCAACTCGTTGGACGATCGCCGTTCATCGGCACCCAGGACATGATCCTCGCCGGCGGAGGAGCCAAGAACCCGGTCCTGGTCCAACGGCTGCGGGCTGTAATGAAGGACCAGGCCGTGATGTTGTCCGATGAACTGGGATTCCCTGTAGACGCCAGGGAATCGGCTGGTTTCGCGGTGCTAGGGGCGTTGTGCCAAGACGGTGTTCCGATCACGCTACCACAAATCACGGGGGCGACCGACCCGGGGGTGGCTGGACATTGGGTGGGCCCGGGAGTTTTTGAGCGATGAACCAGAACGTTGGCGAATTACCGAACCGCGGCCACCTGACCACGGAGCAGCGCAGCCCGGCCTCCGCGGCGTTAGACGCTCTGTCCACCTCACAGGCCCTGCGGATGATGAATACGCAGGACATGGATGTCGCTATAGCGGTCCGAAACGCCATCCCCGCGATCTCCGAAACCGTCGACGATATTGTTAAAGGCATGCGCCACGGCGGCAGACTGATCTATATCGGCGCGGGTACGTCAGGCAGGCTGGGTGTCCTGGACGCTAGTGAGATCCCCCCCACCTTCCAGGCAGACCCTAATCAGGTGATCGGCATCATTGCCGGTGGCGACGGCTCACTGCGTAAAAGCAGCGTAGGGATGGAAGACGACTTTGATGGTGCCAAGCCCGAATTGGATCGACTAAAGCTCGGAGACCGCGATACGCTCATCGGGATCGCCGCCGGCGGCACGACCCCCTATGTCTGGGGCGCGATCCACTACGCGAAAACACACGGGGCGACCACGGCCCTGATCTGCTGTGTCCCGGTCAAGAGCCTGCTGACCCGACCTAAGGCCGAGATCGTTCCGGGCAATGGCACGGTCAACGTCCCACCGCCGCCTAGTCTCCCCGCCGAGATCGATCATCAGATCGAGTTGATCGTCGGGCCCGAGGTCGTCACCGGCTCCACCAGACTTAAGGCAGGCACCGCCACCAAACTCGCTTTGAACATGATCACGACCATCGTCATGGTCCAACTCGGCAAGGTCTGGGGCAACCTTATGGTCGACCTGCGGGCTTCGAATGTTAAGCTGCAGGATCGGGCGATCCGGATTATCTGTTCGCAGACCGACCTGGATCGATCAAAGGCTGCGGAACTACTCGCCCGAGCCGACGGCATGGTCAAAATCGCTTTGGTGATGGAACGCCGTGGCGTCAGCGCCGAGCGGGCCAGCCGGCTCTTAGACGAACACAACGGCCAGATCCGTCCGATCCTCGGTCCGCCGAGGTGACACCTCCCCACAGAACGACACGCCATTAATAGATAGCAAGAAAAAAAACCGTGCCGACTTTCGTCGACACGGCCTGGTTCTCTTTTTCCCGGGATCTGTTTCTATTAATAAACGATTGCGGTCACTTCTTCGATCACCTCGACCACCTGTCGGACATGGAATGGCTTCTTGAGGTAGCCATCGAATCCATTTTGCACCAGGTGCTGGGCCTGCCCGTCGGTGAGCTTGCCACTCATGGCGATGACCTTGGTCAGTTGTAGATCGTCGTTGCTACGGATGAGCTTGAGCACGTCCTCGCCCTTGACGTCGCCCAGATGCATATCCAGGAGCATGACGTGGGGCCGGAACTTCTCGCACTCAACGCCGCAGGAGAAGCCCGAGTGTGCGACGCGGATTTCGTAATTGGCCTGCTCGGACAGCACCTTCTCGAGTACCTGGATGGTCTCAGATTCGCCGTCGACGATGAGCACCCGCATCTGACCAGACTGAAGGCCGTCCATCGGGATACTGTGCGCCTTCATGAATTTAATCAGAGCGTTCAGCGGGATCCGACGGTCTTTCGAGCCGGGGATCCGGTAGCCACGCAGTTGACCGGAGTCGAACCACTTGCTGACGGTCCGGGGCGCGACGTTACAGATCTTCGCCACTTCGCCTGTGGTCAGGATGTCTTTTTGCCTAGGCATACGCTGGTCACCTTTCTCCAGAAAACTCCCACCAGACGCCCCCTTCAGACGCCCGACAGAAGGATCATCGGCTAAGTGCGCCAGGTGATTAAGCCGTCACAAAAGGAAATAGTGGAAGTGTTGTGTAACCGACCGCGGACAGTAAGCGTCCGGTTGGGCCTATAAAATGCGTGTGTTATTAGGCGTTTTCCGAAGATCAGCCGCCGGAAACGGGCGGGATCACTGCGAGTTCATCGCCGTCGCACAGATGATGCCCTGAGTCAACGTAATCGAGGTTCACCGCCGTTGCTAAACTTGAGCGGTACCGGGATATCGGCGGGTAGTCCGTAGCGAGCGCAGCGATTGCATCACCAACGGTGGCGTTATCGGACAAGTGCAGTTCTAATTCGCCTTGACCGACTTCCTTTGTCAACGACGCGAACAACAGCACATGTATCTTCATAACGCCCCCCCGATCATGGGTAGGAAGCGTGCTGCCGCGCCGGGCCGCAACGGCTCCGCCTGAGCCGGCAGCCGTACGAAGCCGTCAGCCTCTGATGAGTGCGCCAAGTCACCCGACCCGTGCCAATCGATCACCTCTACCTGATCTCGTGTACCACCGATCAACCGGACCGACCGAAACACCTCACGCCTTGGGTTGGGCGATGTCTCTTTTGCAAGCCACACCCGACGCCAAGGCAACGCCGCTGGTAAGCCGACCATCGCGCGGATGATCGGCCAGACAAAGAGGTGTGCCGTCGCCAATACGCTCACCGGATTCCCCGGCAAACCGACGATCAATTTCCCCGGCACGCCCTTTGACTGCGCAACAAACACCGGCTTGCCCGGCTGGATCGCTACACCCTTCACCACCGTCTCCAAACCCAATTCACCCCAGGCCCAAGGCAGGTAGTCTCGCCGCCCGGCGCTGATCCCCCCCACCGTGACAACCAGGTCTGATTTACCAAGCGCCTCGCGTGCGGCGGCCAACGTTGCCTGCTTGTCGTCCGTCACATGGACGTGGTCCAGCAGTTCAACGCCCAACCCGCGCAGCAGCGCATCGATCATCGGCCCGTTGGAATTGCGTATCTGCTGAGGCTCAAGTTCATCGATTGGTGTGGCAGGGGGACGCACCTCGTCACCGGTTGTGATCAGTGATACGTTGGGCTTACAAAATACTGGGATTTCAACCGACCCTACCGCTGCCGCCATCCCAACATGCCGAGCACCTAATAAAGTCCCCGCCTTGATCAATACCTGCCCGGCGTCGGCGTCGGCAGCGCGTTTATGAATACAGGCGCCCGCGTTGACCTGATCTATCAAAAATCGCACACGCTGGCCGTCTTGATCCTCCTCCGCCTGCTCAACGGGGATCACCGCGTCATACACGCCCGGGACCGCTGCCCCTGTGGCGATCCGCGCAACCCCCCCCGCCAAGTCGGCAGGATCGGCCGGCACCGCGCCCGCCGCGATCGTAGCCACGATCTTCTGCGATGAACCCCCGGATACCTCGCCACTGCGTACCGCAAACCCGTCCATGGCAGAGCGGTCAAACGGTGGTTGAGCCCGGTCGGCGACGATGTCCCGACAAAGCACACGGCCCAACGCTCCACCCAGCGGAACCAGTTCGTCATCCACCTGCGAAACACGCTCTAACACCTCGTGGAGCGCGTCGTCGTAGCTCAGAAGTGGGCGTGTCGTTTTCTTCTCTTGCATTACAACATGATAAGGCATCCAAGCGGGACAGCGTATCTTCTCCCCCCATTTTGCCGACCACGCGATGCACCCCTACACTCTCGGCATGATTAAGGCGATCGTGTTTGACTTCGACGGCGTGGTAGTGGATTCCGAACCGGTCCATTACAGGGCATTTATGGAGATTGGCAAGGGCCTGGGCGTGGCATTCGATTACGAGCACTACCTCAAGCACTATGTCGGATTCGACGACCGTGACGCGATCCGTGCAATGCTTATTCAGGCGGGTATGCCCACCGAAGATGCACACGTCGCTGAACTACGCCAACAAAAACAGGTCGTGTTCGAGAAGCTGGTCCTACAGGGTGCCGCCGCGATCCCTGGTGCGGTTGAATTGATTGATGAAGCCTACGGCCAAATCCCAATCGCGGTTGGCAGTGGCGCGACGACACTCGATATAGATCTGATGCTCGACAGCATCGGCAGGCGTGACCGGTTCGAGATCATAGTCTCTGCAGACCATGTCAGCCGATCCAAGCCAGACCCCGCGACGTACAGGATGGCGGTGGAACAACTCGCCGAGGAACACACTGAGCTTAAACTGAGACCAAGCGATTGCCTGGCGATCGAAGATACCGCGGCCGGGATCGAGTCGGCGTCAGGCGCGGGGCTCATGACTCTGGGCATCGCGACAACCGGGCCGGCCTCTTTGCTAAGCCGTGCGAACCGGGTCGAGCCGGGGCTCGAGGGGGTGACTCTGGCCAAGCTACGCCTATGGTATGACGGTGCGGGATAATTACCCGGACAAGAGGTATGGCCTAGCGGTAAATGATAAATGCTATGTTGTGTGAGTGCGGGTGACTACGACAACCTCCGGTTAGACAAGAGATACAAAGTGATGAATGGCGAAGCGCCTTTAATGTTGAGTGTGAGTGGGATGCGGGGTCTTGTGGGTCGGTCGCTAACCCCGCCGATCGTGGCGAACTACGCTGCGGCATTTGGGAGTTGGCTTATACAATCGACCGGGGTTAAGACGCCGCACGTCGTGCTGGGGCGTGATTCGCGTCCATCGGGCCAGATGTTTGAGATGGCGGCGGCGTCAGGGCTGACCGCCGTG
This sequence comes from Phycisphaeraceae bacterium, assembly GCA_029260695.1. GTDB lineage: Bacteria > Planctomycetota > Phycisphaerae > Phycisphaerales > Phycisphaeraceae > JAJRRS01. The sequence goes on along the minus strand of JAJDCT010000111.1, from coordinate 3,824 downwards.
GGCTGCCGGGTCACGCGCCTCGGGATCCTCAGCACGCCCGGGGTCGCGATCATGGCGGGGCACCACAACGCCCAGGGCGGCATGGTCGTCACGGCAAGCCACAACCCCGTGATCTGGAACGGGATCAAGGCACTGCGCCATGACGGCGTCGCGCCCCCGGCCGACCAGGCCATGCAGATCATCGAGCGGTTCAAGAATGAAGATCTGAGCTACGCGGACGTCGAGTCGCTCCAGCCTTCCTGCGAAGACCTGACGGGCACGAAGGTCCACCTCGATCGCATCCTGCCACACATCGACGTCGACGCCGTACGCGGCGCCAAACTCAAGGCTGTGGTCGATAGTGTAAACGGGGCCGGTGGTGCCGAGGCCAGGGCGCTGCTTGAGAGCCTGGGCGTTGAATTGATCCATATGTACCCCGAGCCGACCGGCCGATTCCCCCATACGCCGGAGCCCACACGCGAAAACCTCACAGAGCTCTGCGAGCAAGTCACCAGGCACAAGGCGGCAATCGGCTTCGCCCAAGACCCCGATGCCGATCGTCTGGCGGTGGTCGATGAGCGTGGCAGCTACATCGGCGAGGAATACACGCTGGCCCTGTCAGCGATGCACCTGCTGGGAACCGGGGACCAGGTCGTGGCCAACCTGTCTACGAGTCGGATGGTCGACGACATCGCTGCTAACGTCGGCGCGTCGGTCATTAGGACCGCAGTCGGGGAAGCCAATGTCGCTGCGGGCATGGAACGAAGCGGCGCAACGCTCGGGGGTGAAGGCAATGGCGGGGTGATCTGGCCCAAGGTCTGCGGCGTCCGCGACAGCCTTGTAGGGATGGCCTTGCTCCTGGAGATGCTCGCAAAGCGAGGCAAACCTCTTAGCGAGTTGGTCTCGATGACGCCTGCCTACGCCATCGTCAAAGATAAGGCCGACGTCAGCCAAGAGGTGCTCGATCAGATCGGGCCCAGGCTGAAAGAGAAATACAGTCAACAAAAAGTCGACACCCAGGACGGGGTCAGAGTTGATTGGCCCGACCGATGGGTCCATGTCCGCGCCAGCAACACCGAACCTATCATCCGCGTGATTGCCGAGGCCGCCCAGGAAGACCAGGCTCGGTCGCTAGTCAGCGACGTACGCAGCGTGCTTGGCTTGGGGTAATGTGACTTGGCAGACGACAGACACAGAAAGAACTCATGGCTCGCTACCAGTCAGATCTGACTTCCGCCTCGGCTTCGAGTCTTGGCCGGTCAACAGGTGTGAAGGCGACCTTCAACAGCGTGGTTTGCTTGGCGATCCGAAGGTCATCCACACCCAGACGGAAGAGGTACCCTCTAGTGATCGGGTCGTAATGCTCGCGTTGCTGGTCCAGTGATAACAACCCGGCATTCCATGTGTACAACAGCCGACGCGGCGCGTTGCCTAGTGCTTCGTCGACACTGAACAACTCGATCTGAAACTTCCCAGCAAACTTCACCGGGTCACCCATCTCGTCGTACAACTCGAACCGCGCCTCAAGTATGGTGCGGCCAGATTCCTTGATGAATCGAGTCGAGGGGTAAACACGAACCGATGTCGGTACAGGCATCCAGTAACGCTCTGGTTCAGTGCTGACGACAGCCGACGGGGGCAAACCCGCCCGGGAAGACTCACATCCCTGAGCGAACACCAGCATCAGCGCCGCAACCAGCACCGACAACGAATCCACACGATGTTTTTCTAAGTATGCCCTTGTCATCCACCCAGAAGATAGATCACCGGGACGAAACGATCAAGGCTTGGCTTCTTGGTTAGTGCCCTCTGACGATCGGCGTGCATCAATCGCGGCCTCGGACACCACATACCCCAACGAGCTCGCCAGGACGACGAACAGTGACGTGATTGATGTCGCTGCCTCGACAATCGCGGCCTCATGGCCAGGCCAAATCAGTACGATCAGGGCAGTCACCTGCGCTGACACCGCCATAAGGAACTTACGGCTGGTCCAACGAGGTCTTGCGCTAGAGTTAAATGGCATTATGTGTTTCCTCTAATGTAGATGGTGGCTTACTGTGTGATGCAAAGTTGTATCAAAGCGGCAACGAATCACGGATGAGTTGATCGGCGTGGCTGAGGATGTTTGCGGCCAAGGCAAGTTTGGCTTCGTCGAGATCCGCGTCGCGCATCGCCTGGATAAATTCGGGGTCCTCTCGCAGCAGATCAACGGTAGACTCAACCAGCCGGGTGCTATCAATTGCCTGGGCAAGGCGCGGGTGCCTCTCCGCCCAGTCCGAAAGCCGGAGGTTCATTTTTTCACTGATGAGGCTGCGCAGGTCGTGTGTGGTCATCGGGTTGGTTCCAATGGGGTCCAGTCTGAGGACGTAAGCAGCCGTCGGAGGTCGCGATTAACTGCACCATCAAGCAGCTTGTCCTGTTGTTCGATCAATACAAGTGCGCGTTGTGTCGCAGACGCGGCAGCGACAAGGTTGTCCGCACGGACACGGTACTCTTGAGCCAAGGCGTGCTGATGACTGATGGTTGTTTCTCGAGCAGTAACGTAGACAGAAGTCGCTTCGCGGACCCAGTCGGGTGTCAGACCCTCGGCTTGATCCAAGTCTTGGTTATACGCGTCTTCAAGCGTACGGAGTGTCTGCCGGGTGTAAAGCGTGTCACGCTCGGCGTCGACCTTCAACCTCCCCGACTCATCCAGCAGCGCTCGCTGAGTGACCCGTAATAACGGGGCCACCGAAGGAGGCGTCGCGCAGCCGCCGAGGAGTGATACCAGCACCAGAGCTGCCGAGAATACATATACCCGCCTAAGCCGCGTTACGGTCGATCTCATGGTGCATCTTCTCCAGTAGGTCTTTGAGTTGCAGTTGTGTCTGATCGAATCGGACCATCGCGCGCGTATTCTGGCGCACAAGCTTCACCAGCACACTCAACTCGTGGTGCTGATTCATAAGGCGGTGGTGGGCTTCATTGAGCTGCGCCTCGCGCCTACGAGACATCAGGCGTTCCCATACCCAGAGAAGGCCCATCAGCCCGGCGACCCCGAACTGGGTCAGGGGTTGTAAAAATTCGACCGGCATAAATACTCCCGGATTGATCAAAAAGTCACGTCGATCCTGGTTGTTCTTCCGCCGCGCCGACCCATAGCAAACCGTGTTTCATACGAGAGGATTGCGGCACCTTGTCGTGTCAGAGCCTGGGCCTGCCCGCTAGCAGCCACACCCGGGCCTAGGACATTCCGTAGGCTGTCCCCGGGCCTGAGCATGGGCCAAGCTCCGGCAAGTTCCAATGTCGCTCGGCCACCCGAGGGCCCACCGCCATTAGCATGACGGGTCATCCGTTGCACAAGCCAGTCGTGCATTTTGTGAGTGTGATCGACCTCATCGGCGGCCAGTGAGCCCGCTACGACGTCGACAAAGTGGATGCTGTTGCTGTCGATACGCTGAAAGCGAAACATGCCCGAATGGTCGAAAACCAGCGGAGGCAGCTTCGCGGCGAAAACGCTGCCCCTCCACCTTGGCAACTCGATGCGCAGCGGGCTTTGTAACCCGGCGGTCACACGCACACGGGCTGAACCCGCCTTGGCCGCTGCCAGAAACGACGGGGTAAGGGCTGTGGGGCTGAAGTACACGCCAGCTCGGCCATCCAGAACAACAACCGATTGTGTGTAGGCCAGCCAGGTGGACCCGCTGTTGGTACTGATCTCGACGATAGGCTTCATAGGTGAGCCGTCATTTTGCAGCGTCACATTGGATTGAAGCTCCAGAGGCTGCGGGTCGATGGCACCCGTACCGAAGAACGCCGACAGATCAAACGCAGGGCCTTGGTTGTAGGGCGGGCCGGTGAAA
>JAJDCT010000110.1 GCA_029260695.1 Phycisphaeraceae bacterium | reverse complement strand
AATCGTGTTGCGATTGAGGGGGTGTGGTTTGTGTTGCTTCTTATCGGGAGATTTGGCCATGAAGTCATCAACGGTATTTACCTCAGTCTTGTTGTTCGCCTTTGCGCTACACACGCTTGTGCTAGCGCTGGAAGTTGAAGCGCAACCCACGTTCACCGATCAGACGGCGACGTTCTTAAATGGGGTAAATCTGAACTCCCGTAGCGCATCATTTGGAGACATCGATAACGACGGGGACCTTGACCTTCTGTTCCAGGGGGCTGCGGGCTCACAGCAGCTCTATCGCAATAATGTGATCGGCACCGGGTCGCTGGGCTTCTCCAACATCTCAGGGCAGCTGCCTTCGGGGTTGGGTTCGTCGTGGAGCGCCGCCTGGGGCGACTACAACGGCGATGGCAATGTCGATGTGTTTGTGGGGCAGTCGAACATCGGCACGACCGGTGACGTGCTGAGGAACAACGGGGTGGCCGGGTTTTCCAATGAAAGCACGGCTACGGGCCTGGATGACCCGGGCTTCCATCAGAACGTCGCCTGGGCTGATATCGACGGCGACAACGACCTGGACCTGATCCTGGCGATGGAGGGCCCGGAGAAGCACGAGATTTATCTTCAGGGCCCGGGCGGCTCGTTTACGCCGGTGGGCGCGATCGCTGGGTTCCAGGAAGATTTTGGGACCAAGGCCTACGGCATGGCGATCGGGGATACCGACGGCGATGGCGATCTGGACATTTACATCTCCACCTGCCACGGCTCGGGCACCATTCAAAACAACTTCTATGAGAACCAACTCGCACAGACAGGCACGCTGAGCTTTATCGACATCGCCGACACCAACGGCACCCAGTACAACAGCAACACCTACGGGTCAGAATTCCTGGACTTCGACGACGACGGCGACCTGGACCTATACGTGACCGGGGCGGACGGCGTTGATAGCAAGATCTACCGCAACGACGGCGGCAATCAATTTACCGACGTGGATACCCTCACCGGGCACGTCCTGCTCGGCGACACCGGCGGCGACCTCAACGGTGCTCGCGCGGTCGACTACGACAACGACGGCGACCTGGACCTTTTCTTCCACGATCACAAGCCGTTGAACGGGATTGACAACGCACGCAAGCTCTACCGCAACGATGGCAACTGGGGATTCACCGACGTGACCGCAACCGAGGGGTTGAACGCTACCAACGAAGGCTCCTACGACAGCGCGTGGGCCGATATCGACCGCGACGGCGATCAGGACCTGATCGCGACTACGGACGGCAACTTCGACGAGCGGGTTTTTATCAGCGAAGCGGCCGGCAACGGGAACCACTGGCTCTACGTCGAGCTTGAGGGCACGAGTGATAACACCACCGGGATCGGCGCTTCGATCTACGCGACCCTTGACGAGGGCACGCCCCAGGAGCGCACCATCCGCCGTGAGGCCAACACCAACGCCGGGACGTTTAACCAGAGCGACCTGCCTGTACACTTCGGGCTCGGGTCGGCGACCGGGATCGACAAACTCCGCATCGTCTGGCCGGACGGGACGATCCAGCAGATCTTAAATGTTTCGGTCGATCAGTATCTCACCATCGACATCGCGAACATCCTGGTGGGTGACTTGGACGGCGACGGCTTCGTGGGCATCACCGACCTGAACATCGTGCTGGGTGCGTGGAATCAAAACGTCCCGCCGGGTGACCCGCTGGCGGACCCGTCGGGTGACGGCTTCGTCGGGATCGAAGACCTGAACCTCGTGCTGGGTAATTGGAACGCTGGGACCCTTCCGCCAACCATCGCGGTCCCTGAACCCGCCACAGTGCTTCTTATGGGTCTCGGTGGTTTTGCCGTGTTGCGTCGGCGTCGTTAGGTCCACGCGCGCTAGCGCATGTCATGTACGAGATGTACGGGCCGTGGCCGGCCGGGCTAAACGTGGGGGGCTCTCGGTGCCTGCGACGGCGTATCCAATTCGCACACCTGCGGGTCATTCGGGTGGGGAATCACCCAATTCAACTTCGATGGAGGACCTGATCCCGCCGCGGCCGGTCCAGTCGGTGCGGAGCAGCATCCACTTGGGCGACATGAGTTCGGCCAGGTCGTCAGCGATCTTGTTGGTGACAGCTTCGTAGAAGATGCCCTCGTTGCGGAAGGCCTGGAGGTAGAGCTTGAGGCTTTTGAGTTCGACACATAGCTGGTCGGGGACGTAACGGAGGGTGACGGTGCCGAAGTCCGGGTGCCCGGTCTTGGGGCAGACGCTGGTGAACTCCTCGGCAACGTGCTTGATGATGTATTCGCGGTTGGGGTTTGGGTTGTCGAAGCATTCAAGGAGTGAGGTGTCAGGCATGGTATGGGTCTGGTTTCTAGGTGTCAGGTATTTCAGTGCAGGCAAGTGAGTAAGTGTGGCTTAACGCTATTGAAGTATCCCTGGCTCGGGGGCTTGTCCAATGGGCCATAATTCCCATCTGCGGAAGAAGACCTCGGCCAACTCGGTTTGCAGTTGCAGCCGGCCTCGGCGTGGGGTGGTGTCGAAGGCTTCATTGACGAGCGTTCCGTTGACGTACACGCGGATGTGCCCGCCGTCAGATATCACGTCCAGCCGGGTCCATTCGCCGACCGGGCTGTCCACGTCCTGTCTGCCTCGGAAGCCCAGCTTGTCTTCCCAGTCCGGGTCACGGCCGGACCAGTTGATCCGGCGGTAGTGGTCCTTGTCAAACGTCTGCCGCGGCTCACCTGCCTGCCATATTACTTCACCGTCGCGGTCCTGTGTGGTTTCGCATGTGATGGCGATCGGCACGGGAACGCCTTCCTTGTCCACCCCGGCGACCATGATCAGATCGCCCACGCCGCCTTCGATGATCTGAACTTCAATCGCGGGCATCCATTTCCCGTCGTACCCGCCATCCGCACCGGAGCTGTGGATCAACAGCCCCGAGTCACGGGCGGCACCTGCGCGATCGCCCCAGGTCTTCTCGCCCCACTTGAATTCGAGAACCATGTGGTAGTTTTCATATATCTGTTCTGTGAGTATCCCACCGAACCCGTCGCCGGTGATATGGAGCAACCCGTCGGTCACCGCGAAGACTCCTCGGGGGTCTTCGTACTTCCCATCCTCTAACCCGGTGTAGAGCCCGTCGAGGTTCTCGCCGTTGAACAGCTTGATGGCCTGGTCCGTCGGCGAGATGGCGCTTTGGGGATCACTCGCATCGTCAACGGGAGCCGCCATTGCTGTTGAAGAGAATATTGCGAGCAGGAGCAGGCAACAGTTCGGTACGATCCTGGTATGGGGGATGCTAAGCACGGGGTCGGCCTTTCTTGGTAGGTATGGGATCGAATGAATCGCCCACACTATTCACTTAACTCACGGATGAAGATGTTTCGGAACCACAGTGTGTTGCCGTGGCTTTGCAGCTCGATCTGGCCGGTTGAGGGCAACGGATTTCCGGGTTCCCAATAATTCTCCAGCACGACATCATCCACGATCAGGACACCGTTGAGTTTCACGGTGACCCGGTCGTTGACCATACGGATGAAGAAGGTGTTCCATTCCCCTACAGGTTTGTCCGCCTTGGCCTGCGGGAACCTCTCGTGTTCTTTGTTGTTCCAAAGCCCGCCGGAGCCCTTGTCGGCGCCGTGCTTAAATAAGGGTTCATGTGCGGTGTCCCAGATCTGTACTTGCGGGTTGCCCCGCAGGTACAGGCCGCTGTCACCGGCGGTCGGCAGCTTCCAATCGACGTACATCTCGAAGTCGCCGTAGTCAGTCGCGGTGCAGAGGTTTTGACCTTGGCCATCGAACTCCAACACGCCATCGACCACCCGCCAGTGGGCTCGCATGGATTCGTCTGCTTTGTCCTGTGCCTGGGCTAGCTGCTCGGCGGTCATCTGCGCACGCTTGGGTGGGTTGGCGACCAGCCCTTTCCATCCGGAGAGGTCTTCGCCATTGAACAGGGCCGTGAAGCCCTCCGGTGCAGTCGGGGTTGGTGTCTGGGCCAGTGACGGGTGTACTGCCACCAGAAGGGCAAGCAGGGCTGCCTGTATCAGAGCACCGAACTGCGTGAATGGATATTGCAACATGATTCTCCTTGGTACTGCGAGCAGACAGTCTCCCTTAGACCTCAACCCGGACGTGCATCCGAGCTGCTTGGGGTCAGTATAAAGCCCTGCTCCAAGGAATTCATACCATAGATCATTGGGAGGGTCTGAGGCACTTAGCGAGAGCTTGATCCCACGGGGCGAACGCCTAGCACGCAGCCGCCCTTCCCTGCTATCCTACGCGGCATGACCAAGACTCAATCGATTACCGAAGCAGATGTGCGGCATGTCGCCAAGCTCAGTCGGCTGCATGTGAGCGATGAGGATGTGCATCACTTCACCGAGCAGCTCGCTGCGGTGCTTAATTACATCAG
>JAJDCT010000109.1 GCA_029260695.1 Phycisphaeraceae bacterium | reverse complement strand
TTAATCAAGTCGGGGACCGTGTATCACGGCCGGCTGTGGCCCAAGGGTTCGGGGAGGCCTGGCAACCCGATCACGATCGATTCCATCGGCAGCGGGCCTCGCCCCGCGATCCACGCCGAGGGCAAGACATCCGAGGCGCTGCTGCTTGAGAACACGCAGGGCTGGCACATCCGCAATCTCGAATTGACCAACACGGGAAGTGAGCCCGAATCGTTTCGCTTTGGGCTGAGCATCGTGGTGGAAGACATGGGCTCGGCCGGGGACTTCGAGCTAAGCAACCTGTACGTCCACGGTGTAAACGGCTCGCAGGAACCGGGGCTGGGGGAAGGGGCGGGGATTATCTGGCGCAACCGCGGCGGCAACGTCCCCACACGCATCGAGGGGCTGGTGGTTGAAAACTGCACCGTCCGTGAGTGTGGGCGTAACGGTATCCTGGGCCTAAGTGATTTTTCTGACAGGACACGTTGGCTTGCCAACCTGAACATCGTCGTGCGGGAAAACGAGGTTTCGTCCACCCCGGGCGACGGGATACGCCTGTCCGGCTGCAGCAACGCGGTGATCGAATACAACCGTGTGCAACAAGCGGGAGGCAAGAAGGACGGGCTCGCCGGGGGGATCGTATTGATCGGGTGTGACAACTCGCTGGTGCAATACAACGAGGTCTGGGAGACCCAGGGCCAAGACAACGCGGCGCTGCTGTGTGATACCAACAGCCGGGACAATAAGTTTCAATTCAACTACACCCGCGAGAACACCGGCCCGATGGCGGCAGTCCACTGCGACGCCCCCACAGAATTTCCGGGCAGGCCCTCTACCGATGCCGGCAACGTGGACACCGCCGTTCGCTATAACATCAGCCAGAACGACGGCGGCGCGCTACGGCTCACCGGGCCCGTCACCGATGCACGGCTGTACAACAACACCGTCTACACCGGGCCGGACAGCCTCACCGCAACCGTCAAATTGATAGACCAATCCGGCCCCCCCACCGGGACCGTCCTGGCCAACAACCTTTTTTACACCCTGGGCCGGGCGTCCCTGGATCTGGGGCAGGCAACAGACACACAGATCCACCACAACGCCTACTTCGGCCCACACACCCGGCCCCAGGACGAGACGGGAGCGGTCACCGCGGACCCACGGCTGGCCGATCCGGGGGTGGGCAGGGCGATGCGGGATGGCTTGGAAGGTTACCAAACCCTGTCTGAATCACCCCTTAAAGGTGCAGGGGCCCGCCTGACCAGCCACGGCAACCACGACTTCTGGGCCAACCCCGTCCCGCGGGGCTCCAAGGTCGACATCGGGGCCTACCAGGGGCCGTCCGATAACGCCGAGCAGCCCGCTCAGACAGCCCAGCAACCCTGAATATGACATGATTTTTCTTGCCCAACCCCCCTTGGGCGACTACACTTGCGGTGTAGAAGATAGAGAAGATTTAGTTCATCAACTCACCCCTTATCGGGTGTGGGAAGGAGTTTCCGAGGTGGTATTCATACGTATCTCTGTGCTTTCAAGGCTGCTCTGCGCAGCGGCTGTCCTTGCACTGCCCGTGCTAGCGGCCACGCCGGCTCAAGGCCAGTTCTTCACAGGTTTCAGTAACACGCGGATCGCCACGGCCGGCGACATGGCGACGGGCGGCAAGCTCAACCCCAGAATCGCGCAACTGCCTGGGCTGAACTTCTCAACACTCGGGCTGTTCGGGGACGCGGAAGTTTTTGGCCAGTTCAGCTTCCCCCGGCCGTTCATCTTCGCCCTGCCAGACTTTAGCGGCGCGGGGCTGGACTTCACGGAAACGTCGTTTAACGAGTACCTGACCCTCGTTGCGAACAGTTATCGAATTGCTGATACGGATACTTATAAGAACTCGTTTCTATTCACCAATAGTTTTTCTATCACCAACAATCGTAATTTCTTCGGCTTCTACGATGACTTGCAGGGGGCATTCGACCTGTTTCAGGCTGATCTCGGGGCGTTTTTAAATGCCAACCCACAGCTGACCGTCAACGAACGAATCAGGTTCGCGACGGACCCCACGGCGCTCCCGTCAGACCTCAACGATGCCGCGTTCAACCGGATCCACGGGGCAGACTTCCTCGCGGGCGGTGGGTTCCCGGGATTTGGTGCGCCGTTCACCCCCACGGGCACGGTGGGTGACAGCAGTGTGCCTCTGCCCGGGCCTCTGACGCCGCCCGGTGACGCGGATGACTCCGGAACAGGCAGCGGGTCAACCGATACCGCAGGCATCAGCGAATTCGCCGCAGCTATTGCCCCTGTCGATGATGGCCTTGACGACGGCAGTCCAGGAGACGGCGACACGGAGTTCCTCGCCGCGGCGAGTGCAAGCCAGGCGCAGCCTACCCCGGCCGCGAACGTCTCGGTTGTCCCTGAGCCGGCCACACTCGGGCTGCTGGCCATGGGCGGCTTCGCGCTGCTGGGCCGATCGCGCAGGGGTTGATGCTGAAGGCGGTCAATTCCGATCTTTCTAAGCCGGCGTCCAACCGCCGGTTTTCTTTTGCGCCTACTTAGGCCTCACCATGCGCACCGCCCGGAGCGTCAAGGTAAACTGCCAGCCGCGTCAGGGCCGGTCGACCCGATGGGGCCGTGTCCTGGCGAGCCAGGGAGTGGGCGACATGAGCAACACCTCTCGACAACACCACGACCGGATCAACACCAGCCACCAACGCGCGATCGTAGCGGGGTACGGCGTGGTCGGGCGGATGGTCGCGCTTGAATTGGAGCGTAGCGGCCTGACGGTCACCATCATCGAATTGAATCTCAACACCATTGAGAAACAACTGGGGCTGGACAAGAAGGTGGTCTACGGCAACGTGCTGGATCGGGAGACGCTTCGGACAGCGGGGATCGGCAAAGCGGACGTCTTTGTGCTCGCGGTCCCGAATGAAGAAGACGCGGTGGAGGCCTGCCGGGTCGCGCGCGAACTTAACCCAGACATCTTCATCGCCGCACGCACCAACTTCGTCAGCAAAGGCATGCTGTGCACCCAGGCCGGGGCCGACTGCGTTATCGTCGAAGAGATCGTCACCGCGCA
>JAJDCT010000108.1 GCA_029260695.1 Phycisphaeraceae bacterium | reverse complement strand
CGACATGGACCTTGTCACTACGCCAGACAGCACTGACCCGAGCCCTGCCACCCACATCGTCTATGCCCGCATCAAGCGGGGCCCAAAGAGAACTGGCGGGCGGCAGGAACAGCACCAACATAATCGCTGCAAGCAACGTATTCGCAAGCCGATGGAGAGGGTGCCGTAGTCTAAGAGGCATCGGTTACCTTATGTCGCTGTATGAAACGCTTCATATAATACTATGCTTGATGTTTCATCGTCTTGCCGTCAGGACGTACCCGTCACCGTGTGTTCGATCCCGGTGAATAGTTCGGTTGAGAAGTACCGTTCCATACGGTCACAGAACACCGTGACGACCTTGGCGTCGGGGCCCAACTGCTTGGATACCTCCACCGCGGCGGCGTAATTCAGACCCGAGCTCGGCCCGACTGGGAAGCCCTTGCGGATCAGGGCTCTGGCGGTGTTCAGTGCTAGCCGATCATCGACCTCGACTTCGACGAGACCCGACAGGTTCTCTGGCTGGTAGATCTTCGACATGTTGTCCAACACGCCGGGGATCGCGCTGGAGTAACTGCAGTGCTCGGCGTCACTGAAGCAACCCGAACACGCGGCGGGATCACCGCTGCGGCTGACAGGTCGGGCCGCGAAAGGTTTGGGCTGGCAGCCATGGTCGCATAGGCCCAGGTATAACCCGACGAGGGTTCCACCGGTTCCGACACCACTTACGATGGCATCGATACACTCGCCGGGTGTCTGAGAAATGATTTCACGGGCCGTATAGAGTCGGTGGGCCTGGGCGTTATCCATGTTCTCGAATTGACACGGCAGGAATGCCCCTTCGCGTTCAGCGATGCCGCGTGAGATGCGGACCGAACCCATGACGCCCTCTGCCCGAGGGCTCAGCACAACCTCACCCCCGTAGGCATGGATCATCATGGTCCGTTCGTTGCTTACACCCTCCGGCATGACGGCAATGAAGCGTAGTCCCAACTGGGCACAGACCATCGCCATCGCGATACTGGTCGAACCACTGGAGGCCTCGACGACCGTGGCGCCGTGAGTCAATTTTCCGCTGCGCCACGCCTTGGTCAGGATGTATGTCGCGATACGATCCTTGGTCGACCCGCTTGGGTTGAAGAACTCGAGTTTGCACCAGATTGGCGAACCACCCTCAAGCGAAACCGGCACCAGCGGCGTGTACGGCGTCAACCCAAGGTAGTAGCTGTCTACCGGCAGGTGGTTCTTGGTAATTTCCTTGGGTACTTTCATGGCATATCGTCGGCTTGGGCGGGCTTTGCGGAAGCTGTCTCAGAGGTCTTTGCGTAGCCGGATCCGACTCGGGCTTGGCGGCTTCGGCTTTGGTGTCGTCTGCTTTGTCCTTTTCAGTATCCGCCTGACGCAGCTTCGCCACGATCTGTTCGGCACTGTATCGCTTCTTCACGAGGAATCCTTCCCGGCCTACGGCCGGATGGATTCTCTCACATTTTCTGGATCAGGTTTTCGGGAGGGGCCATCCGGGGATATTCCAGTTTTTCACGCGTCTCTGCCGTTTGCGGTTCCGCAGTGATCCATATGACCTGAGCGAATCAGGGCAATCCGGATTCAATCAGACAAGATCTTCTCAATCGCATTGAGTTCCTCGGCGGCCAACGCCGCATTCTTCAAAGCCTGCACACAGTCGTCGATCTGCCCGACCCGGCTGGCACCGATCAGTGCAGAGGTAACCGCTGACTGACGCAGCACCCAGACAAGCGCCAGCTGCGCCAGGGTCTGACCACGCTGCTTTGCCAGGTCATTCAGTGCGGCGACCTTCGCGAGCTTGGACTCGGTGAGTTGATCGCGATGGAGGAAGCCGTGCGGCTTGGCGACGCGTGAATCCTCGGGGACGGCGTTGAGATACTTATCCGTCAACAGGCCCTGAGCCAACGGGCAGAACACGATGCCGCCGATGCCTTCTTCGTCGAGCACATCCAGCAGGCCGTCCTCAATCCAGCGGTCGAACATGCTGTACGACGGCTGATGGATCAGGCAGGGTGTGCCCAGGCCGCGCAGGATCTTCGCAGCGTTTCTGGTTTGCTCGGGGTTGTAGGATGACACCCCGGCATACAGCGCCTTGCCCGAACGCACGGCCTGATCCAGCGCGCCCATGGTTTCTTCAAGCGGCGTGTCCGGGTCCGGGCGGTGGTGGTAATAGATGTCGACGTAATCAAGTCCCATGCGCTGTAGGCTCTGATCGAGGCTGGCGGTGAGGTATTTACGAGAGCCCCAGTCGCCGTAGGGCCCGAGCCACATGCCCCAACCCGCCTTGGTGGAGATGATTAACTCATCCCGGTGCGCAGCGAGGTCGTCGCGCAAGACTTGCCCGAAGGTCAGTTCCGCGGACCCGGGGGGCGGGCCGTAGTTGTTCGCCAGATCGAAATGGGTGATCCCAAGATCAAACGCACGACAGATCATGGCCCGTGAGTTATCCAATTCATCCACACCGCCGAAGTTGTGCCAGAGCCCAAGCGAGATAGCCGGCAATTTCACGCCGCTTCGGCCACAGCGGCGGTAAGACATCGTTTCGTAGCGGTCATCGGCGGGTGTGTAGGTCAAAACGCGTACTCCTGAGGTTGATTGACAGGCATGATACATGGCCTGTGAGTCCGCGGTTCACGCCAAGTAGCTCAGGACCGCCCGCCGAACGCCCAAAACAGCACGACCGGCTTCAAGCCCACAAACCCTACGGATAATGCTTGCCCCCGCCCGGGGAGCGGGTAGAATTAATTACGCAATACCTGGGCGCGGTAAAGACATCTAAAGGCAGGCGATATCATCACCTAGCGTGGCATCGGATTCACGTTGCCAACCTGCCAGCCAGCAGCCCACTGTGGAGAGAGCGACCCCATGCCCGCCCGTCTGACCCGACCCAACAGCCCGCCGGGGGTACCGGGGGCTTCATGGGCCTTCACCCTGATCGAATTGCTGGTGGTCATCAGCATCATCGCGGTGCTGGTGGGGATATTGCTGCCGGCGCTGTCGAGTGCAAGAGGTAGTGCAAAGATCGCTGTGTGTGCTTCTAATCAACGCCAGATCAGTATGCTCTGGCAGCTCTACATCGAAGACCACAACGAAACTTTCCCCGTTAGACTCAACGGGTTTAACATGACATGGCGGTACGGGGGGAACCTGGAGTGGTGGGTTAATAACCCGCAGGAACGGCCATTAACCGGATACACCGACGCCCCAGAGATGTTCCGCTGCCCAGCCGACCGACCGATCAGAAGACTCGCAGGCGGCTATGTGACAGTTGGGACAAGTGGGACCATCTACGACACATACGATTTCACGGGCAACAGCTACTTGGGGAACCATGTCCTATTCCAAACCGTTGTAGCGGACTCAGACAAATTCTGGACCGGTATCCGAGTGCCCGATATTGAGGTCAGCCCCTCAAGTTTGATCTTGGCTGGCGACCCCCAGTGGTACTACGCGACAAACGAACCCAGATACGAAGCTGACTTCCATGACCGGAGCAACAAGATCAACCTGACGTTCGTTGATGGCCACGTGAGTTTTGTAAGCGTGAACGAAGAGAGCCTAGAGACCGATGAGTATCGGTGGACGTTCTTCAAGACCATACCGGCAGGCTGGGAACCGTATTTCGAAGATGAAGAAGCGGATACCCCATAAGACCAACAGCCTGCAGCCATACACGGTATCTGTCGGTGACCCGAAATAGTATAGTCACAGTGGAAACGCTGTTATTCGGTGATATCACCGGTGGCTTCTTGCTCAACCTGACTCGTCTCATCGGTATCGATAACCGGCGGGGATTCGTCGGCGACCTGTTGGATGATGATTTCGAGCCGAAGCGGTGAACGGGCTTGGGGTTCGGGCAGCGGGGCATGTGCGGGGGATAATGTGAAGGGTTGTTTGGGTTCTAACAGCCGGCTCCAGTCGTAAGCGGTTGGCAGACGCGTTGGTTTGCCGGGGCTTTCATCTAGTTGCTTGCCCCGGTCGTCAGATTCCTTGCGTGCTTCTACCGGTTCGGGGGCGTTGTTTTTCTCTGTGGCCGGGGTTGCGGTGGTTAAACCCCTGACCAGGGCGCCCTGGTCCCAGCCGGTGTGGGTATCGACCAGGCGGTTGGCGGTGGCTTTGGGCGGGTCGACCGCGTCGTCGGCGGTGCCGCCCGTGACGGGGTCTGCGATGTTGTCCGCGGGCTCTGTGCCTATGTCTTGTTTGGCCATCCGTTTGACCGGGGGCATACCGGATACCGAGGCTTGGTCTGCTTCGGCCAGTTCTTTGGTCTGCGTGACCAACTCGGCGTGTTGGCCCTGGTCTCGGTTGAGGTAGGCCAGGAGTTGGGGCACCTGTTGCTCTTCGACCACGACAATGTAGCGTGTCGATGCTGCGTCCCGGATTTCAATCGCTTCGGCAGCGGGCGTTGCCCCCGTGCGGGCGAGTCGGCCTGCGACCGCCCCACCGACACCCTCCCCGACAGACAAACCAGCTAACGGCTCTTCGATGAGGCGGACGCTGTTGTCGAGCGCCCAGTTGCGGATGTCGCGGTGGGCCTGGGTGGGGCTGGCGGATTTAATCAGCAGTTGGGTGTCGTCTGTCAACGGCGTATCCAAGTACCCGGCGAAAGCGCCGACTGAAGCGTCCTTCTTGAATTCAAAGGCGTTCGTTTCTTCGGGGTGCTCCGCCTTGGCCAGCACACTACCCGCTATGGTGATGTCCGACGGAGATGACTTCGGTGCGCTTTCCTCACGAGCCCGGGAGCCGACGGTGTCTGCAATACTATTCATCCTTGAAGCATCTGCGGCAGCGGCTTTCATCGCCAACGCAGAAGAAAGCTCGTCCTCGCGCTCGTTCATGGCGGGTTTGCCGGCGACCGCTTCGGAATCATCCGAGAGCGCGAGCCGTTCAGATACGATGGCCTGTGAGATATCCGACTCGATCCCAGAAACTGGGGCCGAGCGGGGGGACGAACCGGGGGTGGATCGGAGGGTGGCTCCGGGGGTGAATCCGGGGGTAGACCCGGGGGTGGACTCGAGTGTGGAACCGGGGGCGGCTTGTCGGTCGTCCTCTGTAGCCGAACTGCGGCGGGTGAGTACGTCGGCCTCATCGTAGGCGGTATCTTCATCGAGTAATGCCAGGCCTGAGCCCACATCGGGTGACGTACCCGAGGTGTCCGAGCCCGCTTCGTTTTGCGCCAGTTGCGGGTTGTAGCTGAGCAGGCCCGGCGGGATCAAGGTCTGCAAGACCAGCCCGAAACTCAGCAGCAGGACCGCAGCGATGCCCGAATATGCCAACACACGACCGAGCTTCCAGCGACTCACCGGCATGGACAGCGGCAGTGGCTCGGGCGCAGTGGGATCGCCTAGAAGTGCGGCGCGCTCATGCACCTGGATAACCTGGTCGATCAGCCCAACCGGTGCCGACTGTGTGCCGAGTCCGCGCAAGGCTTGACGGTCCAGCTTCATCTGCGAGACGAGTTGGCGCAGCTCGTGATCGTCGGCCAGTATGGCTTCGAACCGGGCGCGCTGGTCGTCGGTCAGTTCGCCCTCGACGTAGCCGAGGATCGTTTCTTGGTCATAACGTTCAGTCATCTTCCACCTCCGGCGGGCCCTACCGGCCTATCGCCGACACCCGTGCCCCCGGGTAATCCCCCGGTTGATTCCCCGACCGAACACAGGCGGTCCATCTCTTTGCGTAGCGCGAGCCTGGCCCTGAATAGCCGGCTCTTGACCGTGCCGACCGGGACCTCCAGGGTCTTGCCGATCTGGGCGTAGTCCTGTTGTTCGATATCCCGCAGGACCAATACGGCCCTGAAGTCGTCGTCCAGATTGGCCATCGCCTGATGGAGTCGTGCAAGCATCTCACTATCTTGGACGCACTGGTCGGGCCCGGGTTCACGCGAGTCCTGGATCTGGTGTCTCAGCGCGGATGCCTGGTCGTCCGGTCCGTTATCAGACCCAAACGGCTGGTCGAGGCTGACGGTCCGGCGGACCCGGCGTCGGCGGAGGTGCGAGATCGACTGGTTCATGGCGATACGGGTCATCCAGGTCCCCAGACCCGAATCTCCGCGGAATCGGGCCAGGCCTTGGATGACCTTCATCAGCACGTCCTGGCAGACCTCCGCGGCGTCGTCGGGGTGGCTGACCATCCTCAGGCAGACGTTATAGAGGCGGTCCTGATAGGCCACGAGCAGCTCACCGAGGGCTTGCTGGTCGCCGCGTCGGGCCTTAGCGAGCAGTGCCTGTTCGGGCGTCGGGGTCATGCGGGAGGTTCCGGTCTCGTGCGGGATGGATACGGCCGACCAGGCGTGTGCCGGGTGACTACCTGTGCTAATACGTCCCGCTCAGCGGGAGGGTTCCAAGGGCTACCGGGGCTCCGGGGTTCAGTGATCCCGCATCGCTGTAGATCGGGGAAGCGTGTACTATGGCTTCGCCGCCGCACACGGTCAAACAACCCCTTTTGAGAGTGACGATGGACCCCGATCAAAGCTACGTTTCACCGCTATCGACACGCAACGCTTCCGCAAGGATGCAGGCTGTCTGGAGCCCACGCAAGCGCTTCGGAACCTGGCGTCGGCTGTGGCTTGCGCTGGCGGAAGCTGAAAAAGAACTTGGGCTGGATATCACCGAGCAGCAGGTCGCGGAGCTGCGGGCCCACCTCGATGACATCGACTACGCCGCCGCCGCCGAGTACGAAAAGAAGCTGCGGCATGACGTGATGGCCCACGTCCACGCCTTGGGGGATGTGGCCCCCAGCGCCAGGCCGATCATCCACCTGGGCGCGACCAGTCAGTTCGTCAACTGTAATACTGAATTGATCCAGATACAGGACGCCTTGACGATCGTCGCTGAAAAACTCGCCGCCGCGATCGACCGGCTCGCTCGGTTCGCCGAACAGCACCGGGCCCTGCCGACACTTGGGTTCACCCACTTCCAACCGGCCCAGCCCACGACCGTCGGTAAACGGGCCACGCTCTGGGCGCAGGACCTGGCGCTGGCGCTGGATGAAGTCGAACACCGCCTGGCATCTCTGCGTTTCCGCGGTGTCAAAGGCACGACCGGCACGCAGGCATCGTTCCTCGCGCTCTTCGGCGGCAACACGCCCGAGTCACACGACAAGGTCGAAAAGTTAGACCGGCTGGTAACCGAGAAGATGGGTTGGGATCCTGATCAGCGCTACGCCGTCACGGGGCAGACTTATCCGCGCGTGGTTGATGGGCTGGTGGCGTCGAGCCTCGCTTCGGTCGCTGCCGGTGCGCAGAAGTTCGCCACCGATATCCGTCTGCTCGCCAACCGCAAGGAGATCGAGGAGCCGTTCGAGAAGAATCAGATCGGGTCGTCGGCGATGGCGTACAAGCGCAACCCGATGCGATGCGAACGGATCTGCGGGCTGTCGCGTTTTGTGATCGGGATGACTCAGACGCCGTTCGTGACCGCCAGCGAGCAGTGGCTGGAGCGGACACTCGACGACTCCAGCGCACGGAGGCTGACATTACCCGAGCCGTTCCTGGCGCTGGACGGCGTGCTGGACCTGCTGGTGAATGTGACGTCCGGTCTGGTGGTCTACGAAAACACGATCGCCGCGAACCTCGCCGCCGAACTACCATTCATGGCAAGCGAGGACATCATGATGGCAGCGGTCCAGGCGGGCGGAGACCGCCAGGCGCTTCACGAGGTGATCCGCACCCACAGCCAGGCGGCGGCCGAGCGTGTCAAAACTCAGGGCGTACCGAACGACCTGCTGGATCGCCTGCGGTCCGACCCCGCGTTTAATGATGTGGACCTGGACGCGGCGTTAGAGCCCTCGCAGTTCGTCGGGCGGGCACCGCAGCAAGTGGATCAGTTTATTGCACAGGTCGTCGAACCCATCCGCAAGCGGTATGCGCAGGCGATCTCTTACGACCCGGCTCTGAAAGTGTAGGCAGTATCCGGGTTAAACCTTGAGCGTGTATCTAACATAACAGGCCCACGCTCTATGAACGTGGGCCTGCAAGATGTGCTGTGGATTGCTGGGAAGCGTGTCAGGTGATTATTTGCTGCGAGGCAGCTTGAATCGGCCGACGAGTTGTTGGAGTTGTGTGGCGTTGTTGGAGAGCCGGCCCGCGGCGCTTGATGTTTCTGAAACACCGTCAGAGCTTTCACGGGTGACCGCGTCGATGGTCTCGACGCTGCGTGCCATCAACTCGGTCGCGGAGGACTGCTCTTCCGTGGCGGCGGCGATCGTGCGGATCATCGTGGTGACGGATCCGGACCCTGTAAGGATGGTATCCAGCGCGGCCCCAGCGCTTTCTGCTAGTTGGACACCCTGATCGACTCGATCGGCCCCGGTGCTGACGCGCTCCACGGCGTCTCGGGTCATCTCCTGGATCGCGCTGATCGACTTGGCGACCTCATCGGTGGCCTGCGTGCTGCGTTCAGCGAGCCTGCGGACCTCATCGGCGACCACCGCAAAGCCACGGCCATGCTCTCCTGCGCGTGCGGCTTCGATCGCTGCATTGAGTGCCAGCAGATTGGTCTGGTCCGCGATCTCATTGATGACGTTGATGACCTGACCGATCTGCTCGCCCCGCTCGCCGACCTCCCGGATCGCGGTAGCCGAGTCCGAAACGACGTCGGCGATCGCTTTGATACTTTGCACTGTCTCGGCCACGACGCGGCCACCCTCCTGCGCCTGTTGGCCGGCGGTGTCTGCCTCGTTGGATGCCTCAGACGCCTTGCGGGCTGTCTCGATCACACTGGCGCTCATCTGCTCGATCGCGCTGGAGACCTGGGCTGTGTTCTCGGTCTGAGACTGCATGCCCATGACCATCTGGCTTGACATGTCTGCGATCTGCTTGGATTCACCGGCGACGGCGTCGGCGGCGGACTTGACCTGCTCGATCAACTCCGCAAGGCTCTGGGTCATCCCGTCCAGGGCCGAGGCGAGTCGGCCGATCTCGTCTTTGCGGTTAATCGACAGCCGCTGCGTGAGGTCGCCGCCGGCGATCGCTGTGACGCCCTTGGTCACCACAATCAGTGGTTTAACCAGGCGCGAAGCGAAGACAAGCGAGAACCCAACCAGCACAAGCACCGCGATCAGGCAGATCACGAATCCCGCCTGGATCGGGCGGTTGTGGATTACCTGCTCGTACTCGACGGCTTTCTGTAGCAGATCGCGGAGCGAAACATTCAGCACGCTGAGCTTTTCGACCAGGGTGCTTGCCGCGTCGTCCAGGAACATCGCGTGCTCCATCGCCGCATCGGGGTCGCCTGCGGTCTCGGCCTCAATGAGCGCGTCGTATTCAATGACGGCCTGCTTCTGGGCTTCCTGCGCTTGACTAATGGTCTCGCCATCGACATTCAGGGTCGATGACAATTCAAACACGACCTTAACGGCAGGGCCGACCTCTTCCCATGCGACCTTCACCGGCGCTAAACCCTCGGATGGGTCTTCCATCTCAAGGGCCGTCCCGAGCTGCTTCTTGATCGTATCGAGTAACTCGGCCGCGAAGTAGTTCTTGTCCCTGGCGGTCACCGCCTGGGTCACCACAGATACCGCCGATTGGAATTGTTTGACAAATACGGTCTGAGCGCCGGCCTGTACCAGCAGCAGCAGGATCGCAAAGCCAAACGCACAAAGCAAACGGTATCTGATCGACATTATCAACTACTCCTCCCCGAGATCTGAACCACTACGATTCCGACACAAGCCCGATCAGTGCTTAAAGGTAAACAGCACCTTGACACCGTCGGCCTGGGCAGCGTCGGCCTTGACGACACCGAACCCGCCTGGGAACTTGGCGACGAACCTTATCAGCATCCCGTCTGCCGCGACCTCTCGGGGCGGGGTCTGGCCGGTCTTCTGCTTCAGAGAGATCCAGTGCTTGGCCAGCTCCGCCTCGGTCATACCCAGGACCTCGGCGAGGAACGCCTTGGACTCAGGGCTGCCCGCGGCACGGCCGAAAGGCTTGGACGGGTCCTTAGCCTTATTTGGCCACTCCTCACGGTCTTTCAGGAACAACTGCTTGATTACACTTTTTGCGGAAGCGTCATCCGCGAAAGTGTTGGAGGCGTTAACGATGACCGCGTACTCGACGGGCCCGGCATCGTCACCACCGCTGGCCATCTCGACCATCAACCCAAGGCAAATGACCACCGCGATCATCAACCCTGCTAATTGCTTTGGCATATGGAAAATCATTTCAGACCTCATTTCAGTCAATTTCGATCGATTAAGTGTTCTTAAGTCAGAAGCTGAACGTAGTGGATAGCTGGAGGATGTCCGCCTCGTCGTCTGTGCCCTTGAATTCCTTGCGGATGTATACCGCACGCACACGGACCGTGGAGACGGGCAGGAAGTTAAAGCCGATCATGTGCTCTGTGCTCTGCTCGAGGCCCTGACCGGGGTCCAGGTAGTCGTAGCGGTAGAAGACGATCCACTTGTCGTTGAGGCGATAGCCGGGCTGTGTGTAGAACGCGGTGCGATCTTCGTTACCCTGCTCGCCTGAGTAGAAGTACTCGGTCTTCCAGATGATCGCGCCCTTGTCGAACAGCAGGTCTGCACCACCGGCGTTGTAGTCGTTGGTCGTCAGGCTGCCGCCGGGGACGATGCTCATACCTCCGAGCGCGCCGGGCATGGCGGTGCGGTGGCCGTGGGTGAAGTTACCACCGACGGTGAACCCCGAATCACCCAGAACGAGTTGGACCCGCCCGCCGCTGATGAAGTCGTCCGCGTCAGACCCGGTGAAGGCACCGGTGAAGATCGCGTAAGACAGCACATCCTCGCCGTTCTCCCCGAGGAAGAACTTGCCGTGCACCTGGGCACCGCTGAGGAAGTTGGGGAATATGGTGTTCCCGCTGAATGGGCGTAGAAACATCGGCTGGTTGATATCTAACAAAACCGGCGGGAAGTGCTCGATGTTGATGATGCCCTGTGGGGTAACAAACCGACCGACGCGGACCTGAACGGCGTCGCTATGCTTGTAGTTCGCCCACGAAATAATCAATGGATCACGGACCGCGCTCTTCCTGAAGAACGGCATGCTTGGCGTGGTAAAGTCCACGTCTGCCTCACGCAGGAAGCCCTGTGCGACGAAGAACGACACCTCTTCGGTGATCTGTGCCGCGATCAGCAGCTCGAACTGGGTGTTGTTGAAGCTGGCATCGCTGGACCCGTCGCCCTTGACGACTGTCAGGGACTGAGTCAGGAAGCCACCGATATCGATGCTGATCGCGTCGAAGGCCTGGACCAGACCACGGGTGCCAACCCGCTCGTCCATGTCCATGAACATATCTTCAAGCGCTGCGATGCGGGCCTCATCGGATGGGCTGAGGCCGCCCCCGCTTGGGCTGCTGGCCTCCAGGGTCTGTACCCTTTCGTTCAGCGAACCGATCAGGGCGTTGCTGTCGGCGAGTTGCTGACGCAAGTCGGCGACTTCGCCCGGTGAAATCGACTCTGCGGCCTGGACAGGCCGGGCACCTGCCAAGAGCAGTATCAGCGTCAGTGCGGCCACCCCGCCCTGAGCCTTGAACATTGATCCGAGTGACATGTTTGCCTCCAATTCAGATACCCAAGGCAAAGTGCCTGGGGTGGTAAGGTCGCGATCCGTACTGGCTGAGCCGTCGTCGACACCAGCCGTCTAGAACATCTGAAACCGCCCCGTGACTGTCAGGCTAGTCCGTTGGCCTGTGACGATTGGGTCATCGACGTGAGTTGGTGGCGTCTTAAGGGATGGGCAAGGGAAAACTATGAAATAAGTGCCGGGCTCCGGCTGCCAACGGTCACTTATATAGAGTCCTAGAAATGAGATAGGCGCTGGTGCTATAAAACGCACCGCACCACAGCCCTCAGCCATTGATTATCGGAGAATCCGTTAAAGCGGGGAGTACCGCGATGGTGAATCACGGTCAAGCTTCAAAGAAGAGTTTACCCGCAGAGACCAAGCGGTTATCGGGTGATGTGACCTTCAATTCCGAACCAGCCCCGGCCATAGTGGTCGTCATACAGCCATCGCGTTTGCCGCACCCGCACTACCGGCGGTGATATCCAGCATCCGCTGCAGCGCCATCAGCGCCCACTTGCGGGCATCCGGGTGGACGTGGATGCGGTTGACCACTTTGCCTTCTGCAAGGTGATCCAACACCCACAGCAGGTGTGGCATATCGATGCGGTACATCGTTGTGCACAGGCACTGGCAATCCGAGAGCATGCGTACGTGGACGCCGCGCTCTTTGGCCCGCTGCGCCAGGCGGTTGACCAGGTGGACCTCTGTGCCGATGGCCCAATAACTACCGGGCTCGGCGGCTTCGATGGCTTGGATGATCCGCTCCGTGGAGCCGGTCGAGTCGGCCTTCTGGCAGACGTCGTAACGGCACTCGGGGTGGACCATCACATGCACGTCCGGCTGTTCGGCACGGGCCTGGTCGACATGCTCGGGGCGGAAGAGCATATGGACCGAGCAGTGCCCCTTCCAGAGGATGTATCCCGCGTTCAGGAGTGTGTCTTCGTCGTTGCCGCCTAAGAATCCTGTATCGCGCGGGTCCCAGACACAGGTACCCGTCGTGACGTCACAACCCATCTGCGCCGCGGTGTTCCGGCCGAGGTGTTGGTCGGGCAAAAATAATATCTTGACCTGCTCGCCGTCTTGTAACGGGGTATCGCCCCCGGCAAGCGCCCAGCGGAAGACCTTGTCGCAATTGGAGCTGGTGCAGACCACCCCGCCGTGCTCGCCGCAGAACGCCTTGATCGCGGCGGTCGAATTCATATAACAGATCGGGATGACCCGGCACTTCACTTCGTTCGCGGCGAACAGTTCTTCAAGTTGATCCCAGGCGTCAACGGTCTGGTCGTAGTCGGCCATGTCGGCCATCGAACAACCTGCCCCTAAGTCCGGGAGTACGACCTGGACGCTTTCCTCCGTGAGGATGTCGGCGGTCTCGGCCATGAAGTGCACGCCGGCAAAAACAACGTACTTCGCCTGAGCCTGCTTGACGCGCTCGGCGGCGAGTTGGCTGAGCTTGAAGCTGTCCCCGGTGAAGTCGGCGAAGCGGATCACCTGGTCCTGCTGGTAGTGGTGCCCGAGGATGACAAGGTCTTTGCCCAACTCAGCCCGGTGCGCAGAGATCGCTTCGGCGAGTTCGCTGTCAGACATCTCGCTGTAACGGTCGGGGAGGGTTGGCTGCCAGAGCTGCATACTGATCTCCGAGTCATTAGGGACTATATATTATACCCAGCAACAAGGTTGTCTTCATGAGGTTATGACGCCAAGGGGTGGGCCTGGGTATGAATGATCCGACAATTACTGTCTACCTATGATTAAATTGCCTATGGGTGCGTCCTTTTTCGATCCGGAGCGTCTGTATGGGCGTGGAACCGAGCGTATTCGGTCCTAAACCTTTATAAGGAGCCATGCCATGAGCGAGTCGAACGATTCCAGACCAGAACCCTGCGGCCCACAGGACAACTGTTGTAAGCCCCCGCCGGAGGGTAGTGCCACGCAGTGCTGCTGCGATCTTGATAAATGTCCGTGCCTGCTGAGATTCTGCCTGCGGCATTGCTGCGGATGGATGTCCAAGGCATGATGTGTGCGCCCGACGGGGAGGGGCGATCCCCCTCCGTCGGGATGTCGGCCAGACCTCGCTAGATTCCACCCATGGAAAAGAATCAAAACATCCCGCACGGCACAAGCCCGGAGACCTCCGAGGTCTGGTCCCTGTTCAGCGCAGACCTGCGTGCCTTCATCCGCAGGCGCGTGGGCAACCAAGACGACGCGGAGGACGTGCTACAGGACGTGTTCGTGCGTATCCACCGGGGACTGTCCGGCCTTGACGATACCCGCCGACTACTGCCATGGATCTACCGCATCACCCGCAACGCTATCATCGACCGTGCCCGCCGGCGTGCGGAGCCCTCGGCGTTGGATCACGATCCGGCATCCGATGACCCTTCAGATGACACAGACAATCTACACGAGATCGGCAGGTGCCTGAATCAGATGTTATTGCGGCTACCCGAGGCTGATCGTGAGGCGCTTGAACAGGTCGAGTTAGAAGACGTGTCTCAAATCGAGTTCGCACAGCGGTTGGGGCTTTCAACCTCGGGCGCCAAGTCGAGGGTCCAACGGGCACGCCGTCGACTCAAAGACGAGTTGCTGGCCTGCTGCGAGTTCCAGTTCGACCGCTTTGGGAGGCCAATAAGCGACCCGTTTCCGCCGTGCTCTAACGATTGCGGATGCAGGGAAGACCCCCAGTAGAATTCAGGCTTCCTGAACCGCCCACCCAAACCATAAGCGTACCTCTTCACCCCGTCCCGCTGAGCCTTCGGACGGTGTGGTCGAATCCTTTGACCATAGCCTGGAGCATGCCATAGACGAAGCCCGCGTAGACCGAAGTAGCAATCAACGCAGCGACCACCAGCGAGACACGCCCACCGACCGGGTTCTCGATAAAGCCATCGATGCTTTGCCACGGGTTGACGATCATCAGCAGGTTCGTCGCGGGGCTCAGGCCGTTGATCACAGGCCCGACATACGCGATGCGCTCCGCAGCGCTGACGCCGCACATACCAAAGACCAATGCCATCCCCCCGATGATCGCGACCGAAGGGATGACCGCACCCAGCACACCCTTGGCTCGAACCGAGAAGTACATCCCCAGCATCACACACAACGCCACAAACGGCACCAGCATAAACGCCAAAGATACCGACGCCTCGGGCAACATCAACAGCGGATGCCGGACAACCTGCCCGCCGAACGAGTTGATCGTGGCGGCACGAAACGTCGCCTGCTCCCAGCCCAACGCCTCGCCGATCATCGCGTACGCACTGACCATCGCGACGGTCACGATCGGGACCGCAAGCAACAGCGAAAGAAAACTCACAAGCCCCCGGAGCTTGCCCCAGATGTATTGCTTTGGGGTGGTGGGTGTGGTTAGCAAAAGGTCCAGCGTGCCGTCCTCACGCTCCCGGCTGACACAGCCCGCGCTCATGTACAACGCAACCAAAGTAATTACCGCTACCTCCATCAACAGCACCGCGAACAACACGCCGTGAAACACCTCCGCCGAGGTGGTGCGTGGCAGCTTGGGGAGCATGTCGATGTGGTGCAGGAAGATCAGCGCGGCGCCTAGCATCAGGCCGACTACCGTGAACCCCGTGCGGGCGATCATCCCGGCCGCGCCCCGGCCACGCGTCGCCGCCTCACGCCAGGCGATCGGGTTCGCCCAGACGTCCCGCGCAGGCCTGCGCCGCTCACCGCCTGCCTCAACCGGCAGACGGAACTGGGACTTGGCCCAGCGCACGATACGCCACTCCCCCTGGCCGACGCTACGCAGCACCACCGCGCAGAACAGAATCTGAGCGAAACTCAACAGCCCACAGATCGAAGCGAACGCCGCGAACGGCTTGGTGAGGTAAAACCGGATCAGCCCCGAGGTGTCCGCCAGGGTCTCGGGCGCCGGTGGGCCGTAGTTGGCGCTATTCAGTGACGCCTCCATGACCAGCAGCGGGTGCAGACCGGTCAGCCAGGTCGTGCTGTTCGCCGGCCCAAGTCGGCGAAGCAGCGCGGTGTCCAGCATGTACGCCCCGATCAGGTATGCCGCCACCGCGATCACGAAGCTGAACACCGCCTTGCGTCCCCCGGCCCTCAACACCGACAAGGTCACCGCCACCGTCCCGACCACGACCGCCGTACACGCGGCGACCGAGAAGCTGACCACCACCGACCACGCCGGGACCCCCCCGAAGATCAGCAACACCGCGTACAAAGGCAGGCCGCTGAGCAGCAATGTCATGATGAAGAACAGCCGCCCGCCCAGCGAACCCAATACGATCTGAAGATTGGATAACGGCGTGGTCAGGAGGATGTTGTAGGTCTGCCCCGCACGCTCCTGACCGATCGCGCCAGCCATGAACAACGGCGACAACAGGCAGACCAGCACAACCTGCCCGTAGCTGATGATCGCGAACACCCACGTCCCGCTCTTGGCAAGCGCCGTGAGGCTCACCTCGCCGCCTATCCCGCTGCCCGGGCTCAGCAGCCCGATCATCATCAGCAGGACCAGCGCACCCAGGTAACCCAGACGTATCCACAGATGACGGGCCTGACGCGACCCACCCTGAACGATCCGGACCACCATCGGGTTCCCCGGCAACAGACGCCACAACCATAAATATGCCGCCTGCATCCCCCCATCATAGCACCGCCGCCAGACCCCGTGTCCAGCGCACACCCATCTATAGCGATCGCATCCTCACTCCCCCCGTCAGTCCATCTGTCTTCCAAGCCACCCACCACACATCGGCCTCGTACCGAACGCCGCTAGAAGATAATATTTAGGCTAAATATTATCTTGTGGGGGTGCTGGCGACCTATCTTGACCGTACCCCGCAAGAGCAGAGGTGCGAACGCCACGCCCTAACCGACCACCGGCGTGCCCGATGTCTCGGATCGGGGTATCCTACCGGGCTGTGTTCATCCTCAAAGCCAACAACCTGGTCAAGGTCTACAGCGGCCGAACCGTCGTCAACGACGTCTCCTACCATGTCTCGGAAGGCGAGATCGTCGGGCTGCTGGGCCGAAACGGTGCCGGCAAGACGACCAGCTTCCGCATGACCATGGGCATGATTACCCCTGAAAAGGGCGAGGTCATCTTCAACGGCCAGGACGTCACCAAGCTGCCGATGTACCAGCGGGCCCAACGCGGGCTTGGGTATCTCTCCCAGGAGCCCAGCATCTTCCAACGGATGACCGTCGAGCAGAACCTTCTGGCGATCCTGGAGACTCGG
>JAJDCT010000107.1 GCA_029260695.1 Phycisphaeraceae bacterium | reverse complement strand
GGCTTCTCAAGATACTTCGCGCCCTCTTGCACGCTCATCCGCCCGGCGACCTCGCTCATCGGGGTCAGTAAGGGCAGTCGGCCGTGCTTGTCGGTCAGTGTTTCATATGCCACCGCCGAAACGCCGGCGCTCAGGCAGCCCTCGGTCAGTTCCCGGCTGGCGGCGAAGTGGAAGTAGGTAAAGATCGTTTGGCCGCGAGTCATCATCAGCAACTCGTTGCCGATCGGCTCCTTGACCTTGACGATCATCTCGGCCCGGGCCCAGACGTCGGCGGCCTCGTCGATCATCTCGGCCCCGGCGGCGATGTACTGCTCATCTTCGTACCCGCTGTTGTGCCCGGCCTGCTTCTGGACCAGCACCTGGTGCCCGTCCTTGGCAAGCAACTCCACGCCCACAGGCAGCATCGAAATACGGTACTCGTCGGGCTTGGTTTCTTTGGGTACGCCGATGATCATCACAAGCTCCTGCTAAAAAGAGGTAAGCAGAATATTGTACTATAACAATCGGATACGTCACACAGCCATTTCGGCTGTTTCAAGATTTTCCACCTGGTCCCGGGCGGGTGGGGCGGCCTGTGTCGCCCTTTGCCGATCTTTGACCCACTGGCGTATCGCCGTCCGCTTGGTCGGCCAACTACCGGCGGTACGGGCGTCCAGGAAGGCCCGGTACATGCCGTCGAGGGTCTGTCCCAGGGCGCGTGCCAGCTCCAGACGTTGCTCGATCTGCTCACGGGGCCCCGCGGCGTCTTCTATGGTTGGCAGTAGCGCAGCCGAGACAGCCCATTGGTCGCTCTGGAAGGTCAGTTCCCACTGGTGTTCGCCGTCGGAGAGGATCAGGCCCATCTTGCGGGGCCATTTGCCTGTCTTCAAGGCGTCGCTGGCTTCGACCAGCCTTGTCGGTCCCGCGCCGCGGAGGGTCAGTTTCCCCCCGGCGTCCCAGGCGCAGTCCATATCCAGAGCCTTATCGATCGCGAAGAAGACTTCCGTCTCTCGGCCGGCCTTGTCCTGGATGGTTAACGCGCCGTCATCGGTCTCCGCCAGCCACCAAAGCCAGTAAAGAAACTCGTTGCCCAGGAAGTCTTTGAGGTCGACGGACTTGACGACCCAGGGGACCATCGGGGTATCCAGGTCTCGTGGGCCTTCGACGAAATCTTCTTCGTCCTTGGCATCGGTCGCGCCTGCCGGTGGGGGGGTAAAGGCGCTTGGTCGCAGGTCTTCGTAGTCCCGGCCCTTGCCCTGGTTCAACAGGACCCGCCCGGCGAGTGTGCCGGCGCTTAGGTATTTCAGGTTCACCGCGAACGCCGATTTGAAAAGTTTGGCGATCTGTTCCTGCACCGTCGTCCCGGTCGCGCCGCAGTAGACCGTCTGGGCGTCGAGGTCCCAGAGCAGCTGGATCATTTTTGACCGTCTGAATTTGCCGGCCGCCAGGTCTTCGCGGAGTGTGCGTTCGGCCTCGTCCTTGGCGTCTTTCTTGTCGGCCTTGCTGGCGAACCCTGACGGGTTGCCCGCCGCCGCGGCCCGCTCGTTGATCTTTCGGTACGCCTGCTTGAGGTCCGAGGGGACTTTGTGCGTGTCGATCCGTACCGCGAAGAGCAGCACGTTGCCGTAGCCGTTCTTTTCGTAGTTGAATTGCGTGTCGAGGATGTGTTCGCCTGTGACGAACCCCGCTTCGACCTCGTCAGGGGCGCCGATCTCGGTTTCCCTGAAGGCGTGTTCCTTGAGGATCGACATCGCCGTCTCGTCGGCGGAGGTGGGGGCGTCGCCGGATACAGCGAACTGGCAGAATGTCACACGGCCGGAGGAAAATGGCATGGGCTTTGGGTTTCGGGGTTCGGGGTTCGGGTTTACAACGGGTCTAGTCGTTTAGCGGCGGATCGCAGATCCGCGCGTGGGACCAACGGGCCAGTCCCGGCGAGCTGCGATCACCCGCTAAACTCAAACTAATCAGTCTGTGGAACACGATCCGATCGCGTCTCCATCGGCAACAACTCCACCGCGATCCTTGCGATTACCATCACCACGAAGATCGGCACCACCCACCACGACTTATTGGCGATGAAGGCGACGCAGGCGAGGGGATAGCTTAACGTCGCGGCGACGGCGAAGACACAGATTTTCACCTTGTGTGAAACCTGTCGGTAAGTCGGGATCATGCACAGCAAGACATAGGCCGGGAACACGGTTCCGTAGAGCAGCAGGAACAGGCGGTAGACCAGCTCGGGGATGGAGATGAATTGTCCCGGGCCGATCTCAAAAACGCCGTCGAAGCTGCGGTAGAGCGCGGCGATAGCCAGGATGCCGGCGAGCCCCGCGAGGGTCAGCTTGCGCCCCGTGTTGTAACAGCAAGTGAGCGAGTCGATGCTGCGCCAGTGCACCGCGATCGTGAACGCCGCCTGGATCATCAGGTGCCACCTGAACACATGCCAGACACCCAGGTACACATCCATCGACCGATCCACATAGTAGGGCCAAAGCAGTGCCCCGGCATAAGCCAGCGAGAACACGATCATGCTGAAGAACACTACGCCGAACCCCAGCGTAAACGCCGCCCGCCCTGTCGCGGGGTCGGTCGCCTGTCGTGCTCGGTGGAAGGTCAGGTCGAGGTAAGGGCAGAGCGCAAAACCAAAAAGTGACGCGGGTATAAATAGCAGCAGGTCTAGTCGGCTTAGCTGGGCTTCGTGGATCGACCTCCCCACATCAAGCCATAGCCAACCCCTGGTCTGCAGATACCCAAACGCGATCAACGACACCGCCCACACCCCGGCGGCGATAAAGCCGTCCCTCGTCGACCCGCCGCGCCCGGCGAACAAAAACACGAACGCCACCACGATCACGATCGGCCAGGCGATCAGCGCGGTGAAGGCCGTGACCATGTAGATCTGATACGCGATCGTGATCTGGCTGAACGCCAGGCATGCGGCGCGGTGCTTTTCAACGATCCGCCGGCTGGCGTCCGGGTTCTTAAGCACCCACCCCATCGCCGCCGCACCCACCACGTTGGGCACCGCAAACGCTACCCAGCCCCACAGCCCGTAATCCCGCAGCAACAGCACCGGGAAATACATCCCGATCACCCACGTCCAGGAACAACCCAGAAACAACGCCCACATGATCGCGGCAAGTGGGCCACGCATGGGAAGGGGGGTGTCATCGGCAGCGAGATAAGATTTGGGGTGACCCATCCGAGAAAGTGTATCGCGGGGCGAGGTCGGATGTTTTAATTGATTGGGATATTCAAGCAGACTTAGCTGGAGCCAGATTCAGATCTTCTTCGTCTTCCCCGCCAGCCTTTGCAACCGGCGGTGCCATTTCGCCCGGGCGTGGGCCTTGGGGGTGACGTGGAAGACGATGGTGGCTTTGCCGACGCGGGGCTCGGCCTTGTCCTTCTTGTGCACGGCCTGGACCACCGTCATGTCCAGCGTGATATTGAACTCGCCGCCTGTTTTGACCAGGGGGTCGATGTCTTCCTTGGGCTCGATGTTATAGATCGCCGGGCCGTAGCAGGGGCGTAGGAACTTGTAGTCCAGGTGCTTGCAGACGACGGTGTAGTCCCCGCCGCACTTGCCGAAAACGAACATGCCTCCTGCGACCTCGGAGTTGCCCAATAGCGATGCGCCGGCCATGGCCGAGTACCAGTTCTTGTTGAACCGACGGAACGGCAGGACCACGGAGAACGAGTCCTTAGCGACGTGCTTGAATTTGATCCCGCTGCGGTAGGCCAAGGGGAGGAAGGCCCAGGAACACACGCGGTGCCAGAAGTTATTTTTGGTGGACAGCCGGGATATCCGGGCTTCCATCCGGTGTATTTTCCGCTTGAACCATCCGGCCTTGGGTGGCTGTGGCATAGCGCGTATCGGGGCCGGAGGCGGTACGGGGGTCGTTCCCGCAACGTCGATGGGCGCCTGATCGGTGGCTGTAAGTTCGGCTGGTGTCATGATTCAACGATACTCTAGCCGATCCAGCCCGCTAAGGCAGAATTGGCCCTGAAAACACACGAAATTAATGCACAATCCATCTGCCCCCAGTTCCCCCCGACACCCCCGGCACCCCCGGTTCCCCCTGCTTAACCCCGACACGCTGGGCGTTGCCCGATTCAGCGGAACGGCTGGTTGGGTTCGTACCCCGAGCCGTCCTCCGGCTCCCCCTCATCTCGGTCCAGCGCGGCCTGCTCTTGGCGTTCTTCGTGCCAGCCGGCCTGGATCGCTTCGAGGATCTGCTCGTTGACGTTGTGACCGGGCTCGGCATGGAAATCATCCAACGCCTCGACCATCTTCCGAAGCTCGGTAAAACGAACACTCAACGCATCCACCTCCGGGTGGGCTTCATCAAGCGCCAGCACAATATCTTCGATGTCGGTCCAGCCAAAAGTCATTGGCATCGCTCACCTCCCGGCGAGTTAGGGTCGTCAGGCCGTAACAGACACTCACAAAATTCTAGGCAACGGCCCCCGGATGTAAACACCCGTCTTAATTTAACCTGACACGCTTAAGCCAGTTCCTCGCGATCAACCGTTCCGGCTGCAAAAGCAGCCTCTGCCGAGGTCACTTGGAAACAACTATTGCAGGTTGACCGGCATGATCACGTATAAAAAGTTGGGCCCGGTCCGCAGCACGCCCGGCTTGTTCGGGGCCTTGAACTCCAGCTGGACCTGGTTGTCATCCACTACTTTCAACGCGTCCAGCAGGTAGGCCGGGTTGAACCCGATCTCGATCGGCTCGCCGGTGAATTCCGCCAGGTCCACTTTGATCTCGGCCTCGCCCATCTCGGGGGCCCGGCTTCGTAGTGTCAGCCCGTCCGGCGCGAACGCCATCCGCACGCCCTTGGATTCTTCATTGGTCAGCAAAGCCGCACGCCGAACACCGCTGATAAACAGGTCCGTCGACACCGCCGCCTTCTTGTCGCCGTCCTTGGGGACCACGTCCTTGTAAGGCGGGAAGTTGCCGTCCACCAGGTTCGACGAAAGCTCCGCCTGGTCGGTCGCGAACAATATCTGGTTGTCGGCGATCTTCACACGCACCGTCTGATCGGCGTCATCAAACAACCTCAGCAGCAGGTTCAGCGCCTTGGTCGGTACGATCGCGGTCCGGCCTTCATCGTGAGCTGACTTGCACGAGCCCTTGGCCATCGCCAACCGGTGCCCGTCGGTCGCCACGACCACCAGCTTCTTCTTGTCACGCTCGACCAGCACGCCATTGATCGCGTACCGGCTGTTCTCACGCGCGGTCGCGAAGATGGTCATGGCGATCAGGCGGTGCAGCTCGCCAGCGGTTACTTCGAAGTCGGCATCGCCCTTGAAATGCGGGATCGCCGGGAAGTCACCGGCCGGCTGGCCGAACACCTTGAACTTCGAGTCCTGCCCGGTGATGTGGGCGACGTCCTGCTCGGTGTGCAGGGTCAGTGTCGGATCGACCGACTCGCGGACGATCTGTTGGAGCTTGTCCGCCGGGATCAGCGCCTCGCCGGGCTCGCTCGTCTCGACGCGCGCGGTGCTGAGGCTCAGCGATATCTCACCGTCCGTCGCCGACAGCGACAGCCCGTCCTTTGTCGCTGTGAGCTTCACACACGTCAACGCCGCCCGGGGGGTACGTGCCGCCACGACGCCGCCGATGACGTTCAATGACTCGACCAGCGCGCCACGATCACATATCACCTTCATAGGAATCACCTTCTTTTTAGAGCAGCACAAGTTACCGCCTGCACCCCGCCCCGGCAAGCTAAGAGGCCCCCAGGCAGGGTCAGCTCGGGCCAGATGTTCATGGGGTTCTGGGGCCTACAGGACAATATTCAGACTAAATTAATTTTGTAGACAAGAGGCCATGTGGGGCTTAAGAGGCTGTCTGGAATCTCTGCTTCAGCGGCCTGGATCCTGCAAGCTCGCCCCAAGCCCGGCCCGTTTCTCACCGATAACAGGGGGGATGCCGGGCGTGTACCGGCTGGTGTGCCAGGCCGTCATTTTGCTGGCTGCGTCTGGCCTGTCCTGGATGGGAGAAAGCCTGTGAATAGCCGTACGTCGCCCATTAGCTCGATATTATCGGCCGCATTGCTTGCCTCAGCCGCGAGCATCTGCCACGCCCGGTTTGCATACTTCCCAACCGCAGGGCCGCTCCAGGCAAACACGCCCCAGCCAGAGGTTTCCCCGGACGCTTCCGGGACCACTTCCCAACCCGCTTCCCAGGCTTCCCCCCAGCCTGCCTCCCAGCTACCCGCTCAACCAGCCGCCTCGCCGATCGTGTCCCAACGGGCCGTCCCCTTTGGCGGTACCAGGTCAGACCAGCAGGTCCTGATCCGCACCGTTTCGGCTAGCCCAGACTCATCCAGCGTCGCCTACCGGCTCCGCTACGGCATCGATTTTCAACTTGACGGCTTCATCTATGACGACCATACGCCCTCGGGATTCAAAGGAATTACCGACCCAACCTTCGCACCCGACAGCAAGAGCGTGGCCGTTGTCCTTTACGAGTACGGCTGGAAGCTCCACCACCAACGCAAATTCCTCGATGGCTTCGAGCCCGTTACCCCCGTCCGTTTCAGCCCCGACGGCCAACGTCTGATCTACCTCGCACGCCTGGAGAGTCAGCGCTTCGTCGTCGAGGGACAGACGCCGCATCCGTTAGCCGCTGCCATCGCCTGGGATCAACAGGTCTTCACCCCCGACTCGAAAGTACTGGCCTACCCCGCACACGATGGCAAACACTGGCGCATGGTGATCAACGGCGATCCCGGCCCTACATGGGACCGCATTGTCTCCGCACCGGTCACCGCCCAGCAAGGGCCCCGTGTCCTCTACGCCGCCATCAAGTACGGCCGATACCACCTGGTCGATCGGCACACCCCCGGCTCCCTCCCAGACCCCATCCAGCCCACCGGATTCCGCCTCATCGACCGCCCGCCGGTTATCAGTGCCGACGGCAGCACCTTCGCCTGCTGGGTCATGACCGATGACCGACGCTGGCGGGTCTATCAGAACCACCAGCCCGTCCCCGGCTACGAAGCCGACCGCCCCGGGCAGATCGTCCTCAGCCCCGACGGCCAAACACTCGCCGCCATCCTCAAACGCGATGGCCAGTGGCACGTCGTCCAAAACGGCCAACCCAGCCCCGCCTACCCCGCCATCGGTAATGACAGCCTCACCTTCAGCCCCGACGCTTCACGCCTCGCCTATGCCGTGAAGAACCCACGCGGTTGGGCCGTAGTCGCTGACGACGTCGAGCAACAAACCTACACCCAACTCGCAGCCAACAGCCTGCGTTTCAGCCCCGACGGCAAACACCTCGCATACGCCGCCGTCAGTCAGGGCCGATGGTCCGTCATACTCGACAACCAGCCCCAACAACCGTTCAACCAGATCAACGCAGACTCACTGACCTTCAGCCACGATAGCCAACACCTCGCCTACCTCGCTCACCAGACTGGCTTGG
This sequence comes from Phycisphaeraceae bacterium, assembly GCA_029260695.1. Lineage (GTDB taxonomy): Bacteria > Planctomycetota > Phycisphaerae > Phycisphaerales > Phycisphaeraceae > JAJRRS01. Next base: position 169 of record JAJDCT010000107.1, on the reverse strand, counting down.
CCCACGTCATACTCGATGATCAAGTGGTGGGGCAGTACGACCAGGCCTACCAACTCACGTTCAGCCCCCAGAGCAACCACCTCGTCTGGTTCGCTTCGCAAGCCGGGCAGTCGTTCCTCGTCGTCGACGGCACTCAAAGCACAGAGACTTTCGGTGAACCCGTCCCCGG
>JAJDCT010000106.1 GCA_029260695.1 Phycisphaeraceae bacterium | reverse complement strand
TATAACGGGCAGTGGTTCCACCCGCTGCGTGAGGCGATGCAGTCGTTTGTGGATGAGGCGAACAAGGTGGTGACGGGCACGGTCACGGTCAAGCTCTATAAGGGCCGGGCGCTGGCGGTTTCGGCTGAGAGCAACAAGAGTCTGTACGATCTGGACCTCGCGAGCTTCGCGATGGACGGATACGACGTCACAGCGGCACGGGGCTTTATCGATCTCTACGGCTTGCCGATGCAGGTGCGTGGGCTGAAGCACAAGCCGAAGTTTTGAGACGTACATAAATTTTTCTCTGACAAGATCTAACGACACCCCGAAAGGACCGCCCATGTCTTACCTGAGCAAGCTCGCTGCCTCGGCCTTGGTGTTCTGCTTCCTTCAACCGCTGGCGGTGGTTGCTGACGAAGGTGAGGCGCGTCTTCGGCCGATCGGGGAGGTGCCGATTAACGACCTGATCCAGGATACGCAGTATTCTTCGGACGACCCCGACCGTGTGACGTTGGTGTGGTGGTTGCCGGACGAGTTCTGGGAGGTGTCTTTTGCAGGTGACCCGACGATGACGGAGGAGGGTACGGCGGAGATCTTAGACCTGGTGTCAGAATACACCGTGGCGATCTTTGTCGATGGAAAGATGGGGCCGTTTGGGGGTGTGCGGTTTGTTCCGCCGGCTCAGTTGCGGTCTCAGGTCAAGCTGATGAGCGCTGCGGGGGAAGTGCTTCTGCCTCTGGGCGACGAAGATATTTCTCAGGACATGATCCTTCTGATCGGAGGGATGCGGCCGGTGTTAGAGAATATGCTCGGCCCGATGGGAGAGAATATGGCGTTCGCCGTATTCCCCCGTAAAGACAGCAAAGGCCAAATCATCGCCGACGCCAGTAAGGCTGGTAGTTTTGAGATGGGGCTAGGGAATGAGAAATTCCCCGTTCAGACGCCCCTGCCTTCGCTGCTGTCGGTCAAGTCGTGCGGCACCTGTGAGCGTGAATACCGTGGGGACTATTCCTATTGCCCTTACGACCGTGCGGAGCTTCAGCACGCCGAGTAGTAGTTACGGCCGGGTAGGTCTTTACTTTCCGAGCGCGTTATACGGATCACGATTAAAACTCGTGCCTATCATCGTGGCCAATCCCCCGGTAAAGCCGGGGGCTGAGGGGAAAACTGCCGCGCACGAGTCGAGCAGAATCCGTATTAGCTGTGCGGTGGTATCCTTGGCGTTGTTGATTTTCTAGTTACCTCCCGGGCACGGGCAGGGCGTCCAAGGGGAACGGTGGGTTCGCTAAGGGGCGCAGGGCGAGTTGCAGGAGCGCGAGTTCCTGGTCGTCGCCTGCGATGCGGTTGGTGCGGATTGTGCCACAGCCGGTGCAGCGGTGGATCAGTGCCCATTCGCCGTCACCGTGGACGTCGATCCCGATCGGTTCCATGGCGGAGCGGCAGGCGCATGCGCGGTCGCCGGGCGTGTGATCGACGTGGCGGGACCACAGGCAGCAGGGGCAGTGGTTGCGGTGGCGTGTGCCGGATGAGCCGCTGCGGGCGTCTGTCCCGCAACGGATACAGCGGAACCCTTCTGAGTGTTGTTTACTTCGACGAGACATAAGCATTCGGACCCGGTCGACCGAGGCGTACGGGTATAGCGCACGGGAGTCGGCCGACGTGACAACGGTCGGTGGTGGTCATCCGATTTTCGTCGTGTTGTCAGCCCGGCCGGGTGGAGATCGCCTAGGAGACGTCGGCGCATGACAGCCACGTTCAAAAGAACGGGTTGCGGCACGGGCTGTTTAGAAGGTGGCTTCCATTAATTTCGCCCTTTCAGAAAAGGCATTGATACCGGGTAAGAATACAGGTCGGGTATGTCTGCGTCAAGGATTTTCTGCCTGGAGCAGGTTCGCCCTGTCCGTAGCATTGCGATAGCTGTTCAGGTGGTCGTTTAAGGCGGAGAGCGAGCCGCGTTGTCGCGGCGGCTAAACATCACGGGCTGCGGGTAAAGTTAAACGGCTCTAGATCACGGTTTAGAGTTTGCTTTGGCATGTCCTAGGGAGGTTCCGGCGCAAGAAAAAGGCCGATGACCATGTAGATCGTCGGCCCTTGGTTAGTCGTGTGTTGCTGGGTGTCAGGCGTTTCGTCGTCGGCCCGCGACGGCGACCGCGCCCAGGCCCATCAGTATCAGGCTTGCAGGTTCGGGGATGACGTCGCCGGAGACCCAGATGTTGTCGATCTTGGTGAAGTCGGCGTCGCCGTTGTCGATCCAGAAGGCGACCCAGACGTGCGGGGAATCGGAGGGCAGGGCGAAGTTGCTGGTTGTCCAGCCGTTGCCGTTGTTGTCGCGCAGCAACTCGGTCCAGTTGTTGGCCCACCAGTTTTCGGCGGAGATTTGGTCGCCGTTACCTGCCGCGGGGTCGTTGAGGAAGTCGGCAACGCGTTCGGGGCCGAAGAACGGGTCCAGGTCCATGGTGGAGTAGCCAACGACAATCTTGTCTGTGCTGGCGGCGCTGAACATGCGCCAGTCGAAGGACAGGCTGATGTTTTCGAAGCCTGTGGTGTCGAGTTTGAAGAGGATGCCCGCGTCATCGCCGGCGCGTCCGACCGGGTCGGGGCTTGGGCGTCCGCCGCCTGGGATCTTCTGCACGCCGATGTCCAGCAGGATGTCCTGGATCGGGTCGTTATTAATGGCGCCGTCGGGCGTCTCGAACCTGGCGCCGTACCAGTCGTTGTCGCCGCCTTCGCTGATCGAGGGGACCCCGAAGTTGATGGGATCGTTCGTCGGGAATTCGTCGGGGAAGTGGGTATACCCGTTGAAGTCCTCGTGGAATAGCTCTGTGCCACTCACGGTGGCCTGGGCGGACGAGAATGACAGCAAGAGCCCGGTGCCTACCAGCGCGCGCATAAGATAAGAATTCTTCACGGTTTTCTCCCCTCGAGTGCTACCCGAGACCTGATTGTTACGAGCGGTAGGTGTTTTCCCCCACCTCTATCAGCGTTAATACTAGCAGGTGGAGGGTGGGAGTTAAAGCTTTTTATAGCCGATTTTTCCTAATCGGCATAATCCCTTTCCAGGCAGGGAACAACAAATAAGCCATGGCGGTCCGTTGTTATGCTGGGCGGGCTCTTGCACCGCGGAATGGGCTATTCTATCCGGGCCCGACACTGACCCAACAGATTATTAAGAGGCCCCGATGACTCAACCGCCCGCTACTGCCCGTCGATTTGTCCCCGTCGATCTGGACCCTTCGGACTGGGGTCGTCTTGAGCCGCTGTACCAGGCGCTTCTGGATCGGCCGATCGATTCAACCGAGGCGCTGGGTCAATGGCTTGCCGATTTTTCGGAGCTGTCTTCGGCCGTGTCTGAGTATGGGTCGCGTAAGAACATCGATTCTGCTTGTCACACGGACGATGCCGAGATCGAGAAGGCGTTCCTGCACTACGTTGAGCATGTCGCGCCGAAGACCAAACCGGTGTACTTCCAGATGCAGAAGAAGTTTCTGGGTGTGCCGTGCCACACGGATCTGGACGCGGAACGGTTTGGCGTGTTGATCCGCGAGTGGCGTTCGTCGGTGGAGCTGTTCCGCGAGGAGAACGTGCCTCTGCAGACCGAGGTCGCCAAGCTCAACAACGAGTACGACAAGACGATCGGCGCGATGACCGTGGAGTTTGACGGGCAGACGCTGACGCTTCAGCAGTTGTCGCGCTATCTGGAGGAGCCCGATCGGGAGACGCGCGAGAAGGCGTGGCGGCTCAGCGCGGACCGCCGGCTGGAAGACAGGGCGAAGTTTGACGGGGTTTTCGATCAGATGCTGGGCCTGCGTAAACAGATGGCTAAGAACGCTGGGGTGCCGGACTACCGGGCGTATATGTGGAAGGCGATGGATCGTTTTGACTACACGCCTCAGCACTGCCACGACTTCGCGGATGCGGTCCAGCGGGTGTGTTTGCCTGTGGTGGATAAGCTGGATGCGCAGCGGTGTGCGTCGTTAGGGTTGGAGAGGCTTCGGCCGTGGGATCTTGGGGTTGATGTGAAGAGCCGTGCCCCGCTTCGTCCGTTTAACAGCGAATCGCCTCAGGAGCTGGTGGACAAGTCGGCGGAGGTGTTTCGGCGGGTCGATCCGGGATTGGCAGAAGATTACCTCACGATGAAGATGGGGCGGAACCTCGATCTTGAGAGCCGTAAGGGCAAACGGGCTGGGGGATTTCAGAGTTCGCTGCAGGAAAGCCGCAAGCCTTTCATCTTTATGAATGCCGCCGGGCTGGACACGGATGTGCGGACGATGCTGCACGAGGCTGGGCACGCGTTTCACTTTATCTGGGCTGCTGCACAGGAGCCGTTGATGTTCCTGCGTCACGCGCCGATGGAGTTTTGCGAAGTCGCGAGCATGTCGATGGAGTTGATCGGCCTGGACCACTACGGGGTCTTCTACCCTGATGACGCGGGCCGGGCCCGGGCGACACGGGGATTACTCGAAGGGATCATCTCCATTTTGCCGTGGATCGCGACGATCGATTCGTTTCAGCACTGGCTATACACCCATCCCGGTCACACGATGCAGCAACGCACGGACACCTGGTTGGGGATTCTTGATCGGTTTAAGCGGTCGCACGTCGACTGGTCCGGGTTGGAAGACGCGCGGGCGTCGATGTGGCATAAGCAGCTGCACCTGTTTCATGTGCCGTTTTATTACATCGAATACGGGATAGCGCAGCTCGGGGCGTTGCAGTTGTGGCTGGCGTACCGCGAAGACCCGGTCAAGGCGCTGTCGGCGTACCGCGAGGCGTTGCGGCTGGGCGGCAAGCGGCCGTTGCCTGAGTTATTCGAAGCTGCGGGGCTGCGGTTCGACTTCACCGAGGCGACGCTCGCGCCGCTGATGACTGCGGTGGGTGGAGCTTTGGAGCGTTTGCCGGTGTAGTCAATTCACGCGACAAGTCTCGGCGCTTCATAAGTGGCGTGGGGGGCGAATTGCGCGGTTGTTGTTCAGGCGGCACATCGTGTCGGTCGAGGTGTGGGGTTGAATCTACTGAGACGGCTGGGTGGCGGTGTCGTGATCAGCGGGGCCCGGCGAGGTCTGTTGGAATTCTGTCAACACCTCGGTGAGCGCCCGGCCCTGGTGGTTGATCGCATCGGGGTGGTCGTTTCGGATCGTGTCGAAGAGCGCTTGTGCCTGGTCGTATTCGCCTTGTGAATGGTGGTGGCAGGCGAGTTGGAATGTGGCGTAGGCGCCGACATTCACGCCGTCGCCGTAGTAGCAATCTGCGAAGTCTGTCATCGCGAGGTTGAGGTAGTCGACCTTTTCCGGGCCTTGGGTCATCTGCCCGAGGTAGAGGGTGGCGCAGCCTGTGCGGTTGAGGTCGGGGTAGTCGTTGACGAGTTTTTCCATGGCGGCGACGGCACCAGGGCTTTGCCAGCTCTTGTTGGCGGTCTGGTAGAGCTGCTCGACTTCGCCGAGGACTTCCGGGCTGTACTTGCCGCGGTCCTGGCGCATGCGTGCGCGGGCGGCGGCCTTGGCCTTGTCTCGACGCTGCAAATTGCGGGCCTGCTCGACCAGGGGCAGGGTTTGTTCTTCCAACTCCGCGAGCCGGCGTTCTAACTCGGCGACACGCCCGGTGAGTTCGGCGATCTGTGCGTCTTTGTCGGGCTGTGTGTCCTGGGCCTGGGCTGGGATGACGCAGGTGAACAGGACGGCTGCCAGCAGTGCGGCGGTCGTGAGTGTTGGTGTACGCATGGCGGCGCTCCTTGTGTGATGGAGGGGGACAAGTGGGATTATCCCAGCGCCAATAGGTACGGGCAAATGACTTCCCGGGTTCGCAGCAGGGTTCGGTGCCGGTGGTGCCAGTGGTATCGGTGTCGGGGGTGCCGGTGTCGGGGGCCTGGCGTCGGGGGTCAGGCGCCGGGGGTCTGACACCGAGGGTCAGGCGAGTTCTTTTTTCAGTGATTCGACGGCGGCCATGCCGTCTTCGGTGACGCGCCAGCCCGGGGCGTTTGGGTTTTCTGAGGGGACGACCCAGCCTTGCTGTTGGGCGTAGGTGGTCAATTCCGAGGCGTAGCACAGGGCGAGGCGGTGGGTGATGGGGGGCAGCTTGGACCAGTCGAGCAGGTCGCGGGTGGTGCGTGCGCTTTCTCTCCAGACGGCGAGCGATTCGGAGAACGAGTTGATGCTCATCGGCCCGTCGAGGTAGTTGATCAGGGAGTCGACCATGGCCTTGGCGTTCTGGCTTTTGATGTCTTCGGGGATCAGGCCCAGCAGGTCCTGGGGTGTGAGGCAGAAGCGGGCGATGCGGTCGTCGTCCATCGGTCCGTTGCGGAGCAGCGCGCTTAAGACGTCCACGAGCATGGCGTCGCGTTGGCGTGTGTCGTGCCAGAAGTCTTCGGTGGTGGTGGGTGGGTTGTTGGCCATGCTTTACTGGGTGGTGTGGGTTGTCAGAAGGTCATGCGTTATCACAGAGGGCACGGAGGCCGGCTTGTCCCTTTGGGCAACACGCGGATCTACGATCCGCCGCTAAACGGATGAGCACTCTCTGGGCCCGCTTGCAGGGTTGGGCTTAGTCCTCTTCTTCATCCTCTTCTTCGTACTCTTCATCCTCTTCCTCTTCGGTTTCATCGACTTCGTCTTCGTATTCGTCGTCGGCGTCGGCGTCTTCTTCCTCGTCCTCTTCTTCGTATTCCTCTTCATCTACTTCGGTGCCGGCGTCATCTTCGTAAGCATCTTCTTCGTAGGTGTCGTTTTCGAGTTCTTCCTCGTCTTCCGGGGGTTGCAGGCCTGCGGCGTCGGCTTCGGCTTGTGCTTTCATGGCCTGCCATTCCTCTGCGGTGATGGTGACCTCTCGGGCTTGGGAGCCCTTGTACTCGCCGATGAGTCCGGCGGCGTAGATCTGTTCGATCAGGCGTGACGAGCGGGAGTACCCGATGGTGAGTCGGCGTTGTAGCAGCGATACGCTGCCGCGCTGGGTTTCGATGACGATGTCGACCGCCTGGTTAAACAGCGGGTCGCGTTCCATCTCTTCGCCATCGACGGCTGAGGAGCCCGCGGTCTTGATCTGGACGAGGGAGGGCTCGAAGTTTTGCTGTGCGATGGTTTTGAGGAACTTGACGGTCTTGCGGACTTCGCCGTCGTCGACGAGCGTGCCCTGGGAGCGGGTGAGTTTGCTTGAGCGCGGGGAGAGGAAGAGCATGTCGCCCTGTCCCAACAGCAGCTCGCCGCCCTTCTGGTCCAGGACGATGCGCGAGTCCATGCCCGAGGCGACTTTGAACGCCACGCGGCAGGGCATGTTGGACTTGATCAGGCCGGTGACGACGTTGGCCTGTGGGCGTTGGGTTGCGAGGATCAGGTGGATGCCCACGGCGCGGGCCTTCTGGGAGATCCGCACGATCGAGCTTTCGACCTCCTTGTTGGTCATCATCAGGTCGGCCAGTTCGTCGATCACGAAGACCATGTAAGGCAGTTTCTTGGGGATGCGTGCCTCGTCTTCTTCGTTGGCGGGCTCCATGCGTTCCTTGAGCTCTTCCCAGCCCAGTTCGTTGTAGCTGCCCAGGTCACGGACGCCGGCCTCGGCGAGCAGCTCGTAGCGTTCGTCCATCTTGGTGACGGCCCATTCCAGAATCGCGGCGGCCTTGCTCATCTCGGTGACGACGGGGCACATCAGGTGTGGGATATTCTTGAACATCGCCATCTCGACCATCTTCGGGTCGACCAGGACGAGCTTGAGTTCGTCGGGGCGTTTGGTGAACAGGAAGCTCATGATGATGGAGTTCATGCACACGCTCTTGCCTGAGCCGGTGGTGCCGGCGATCAGCATGTGGGGCATGGTGGTGAGGTCCTGGACCAACGGGTTGCCGCTGGCGTCTTTGCCCAGGAACATCGGCAGCTTC
>JAJDCT010000105.1 GCA_029260695.1 Phycisphaeraceae bacterium | reverse complement strand
TCGGCGAGCAGTGTCGACACCGCCCGCACCGACGGGACATCCAACCCGGAGAAAGGCTCGTCCGCCAGCAGCAGTTCCGGCCCGTGCATCAGGGCCCGCGCGATCGATAGCCGTTGGACCATCCCCCGGCTGAACGTCTTGACCACGCTTTCGGCACGATCAGCCAACCCGACACGCTCGAGCATGTCCTGCGCCCGTTGTTTGGGACGCGACACATCGTAAAGCTTCCCGAAGAAGACCAGGTTCTCGACCGCCGAGAGGTCTCGGTAGAGCATCGGCTGGTGCCCGATCATGCCGAGCCTGGCGCGCAGCGCGGGGCTGGGCCGGGCCGCAGACTCGCCGAACAGGCTCAGCTCGCCACGGGTAGCCGGGCTAAGCATCGCCAGCGTGTGCAGAAGTGTGCTCTTGCCCGCACCATTGGCACCCAACAGCGCCAAGTACGACCCCTCCGGCACTTCCAGTGTGATGTCGCGCAGCACCCAACGCTCGTCATAGCGTTTGCTCAATCCGCGCATCCGCACTGCAGGGCTCGCCGTATCGGGCACGGCACCTGTTTGCGGCATGATGGATTCGGCGGTGATCGCTGTCACGTCGGTCATCCCTTTAGGCACTTAGGTTCATGCGGCCGCGCCGGCGGGCCTGGGTTTCTTCGAGGGCTTGAGCAACACGAAAGTCCCGGCCAACACGAGCAACCCCGCGCCTCCGCCGGCGATCCATTTGATCACGCCGGCCTGCGCGGTGGGGCCTGACACCCCGGTGATGCTTTCCATGACCGCCTGGCCAACCTGGATCACCAGGCCCGTGGTCGCGCCGGCCTCCAATTGCTTAGCGCTGTACATCCGGAAACGCTTATCACCTGCCACGAATGGGTCGCCCGTCTCCAGACCCTGCGCCGTGACTTGCGAGTCGTCTTCCGGGAGGAAAATCATCAGGTGATCGGTCGGCGCGGGGGTTGTCAATATCAGGCTAAACGCCCCATCCTCTGGCGGGATCAGGTAGTCCACGCGGAACTCGGTGGTGCCCGGCAGCAGCGGCATCGTGTTGATGATGTGGCCATCCTCGACGCGGACGCAGCAGTCGCTGAATCCACGGCCCGGCTGGACGTGGGTCGCGCCGGCCGGGAGCGGGAGCGTGAGGGTGGTACGGCCCTGGTTGTGCGCGTCGTCGGATCCGGCCGCATCCTCCGCCGGTGCCGAAGTTGCGCCGGCCACGCCGATGTAGCTGCGGTCCGTCGGGTTCTTAAGGGCCCAGACCTCGGTGATGTGCAGGTGCTGGTCCATCCGCTTTGCCATGACGTGGCGCATCGAGATCTGCCACTTTGGGGCGACGTCTGTCGTTTCGTAGACCTTTAATTTGATAAGCCGGTCGGGGTCACTGGGACTCATCGGCTGGCCGATTGATTCGTAGGTCGCGCCGGCATAATCGTAAGCGACCACCGGCTGAATCACCGAGCCCAGCGGGATCCCCTCAAGGATCGCCATGCCCGTAGCGTCCAGCTCGGTATTCATCGTATGGATCAGACGGCCCTGCTCATAGAGCCGTATGACGGCACGACCTCCCGAGACCGCCGGACCGTCTTGTGTGCCTTGTGTCACCTTCACGGCGATCGAACCCAGCGCACTGGCACCGGTCCCATGCCCCGGGATTGACGCAGGGCCGGATGGCGTCTGCGGATGGCCCTGGGGCAATTCGGGGTGGCCCTTGGGCATCGCCGAACCGTCCGGCTGAGTGGCGGGAGCTTGTGCCTGCGCCTGGTCGGCCGGCTGTGTGTCTTGTGCTAAGAGCGTGCTCGACAAGGCGAGGGCCGACACGGCGACGATGGTGACTGTCAGTGATACGAGGCGTTTCATTTCGGGGCCTCCGCGTATTGTTTGGTTTTTGTGGTTTGGGTTTGTGAATCGCATTGACCTTCCCCAGCGAGCGCCAGAGAAACCGTCGCCGTTGCGTGGGGGCTAGATTGATGCTTCGTCGTCGTGGTCGCCGACGCGTGGGCGTGTGCGGTTGCTTTGATCAGCCTTGGCAAGAGGCAGAAGATCGCCCCGAGGGTCATGACGATCCCACCGATCCAGATCCACGCGATCAGGGGGTTGATGAAGACCTGCAAAGCCACGGGCGAGCCGCCTTCGCCCCAACCGGCGAGGGTGACGTAGGCGTCGCGTGCCAGCGTGGAATTCAGCGCGACCTGGGCGCTGGGTTGTTCGGTCTTGTCGTACCGGCGTATCTCCGGGTGCAGTGTCTTGACCTCACCGCCGGGCGTGGTCAGATCGATGTGCGCGGAGCTGGCCAGGTAGTTTACATGTCGCTCCTGGTGTATCTCGCCGAACTTGATGGTGTAGCCGTTGACTATTTTAGATTCGCCCTTTTCGAGGGTCAGGTCCTCCTCAACGCCGAACAGGCTCGAGCCTGCGACGCCGACCATGAGCATGACCACGCCCATGTGGACGAACTGCCCGCCGTAGCGGCGGTGGTTGCCGTCGATGACGCGGAGGGTGGCGGTCAGCGGTCCCTCGTCTTCGATCTTACGGCGCTGACGGACGGTGCGGGTCAGACCGACGCAGACGCTGCAGACCGCGACGACCGTGATAGCTGTGCAGGCCAACGCCCAGGGGTTGGTCATACCCAATACCAGAGCAGCCACAACCCCGACCACTACGGCGATACCCGGCAGGATCAGGCTTTTGATTAGCTGCTGTGCCGCGCCTTTGCCGTAAGTCAGCAACGGCCCGACCGACATCACCGCGAGGAGAACCAGCGACAGCGGGATCACCACCTTGTTGTAAAACTCCTCTCCCACCGTCACGGGCTGAGGCATCACCACGCCGCTGATAAGCGGGAAGATCGTCCCGACCAGGGTGGCCAGCGTCATCAGCACCAGCAGCACGTTCAGCGCCATGAATGCGCCCTCGCGGGTCAGCATCCCCTGTACGGCATCTTCACTCTTAAGCAGACGCCGCTGTTTAGAGAGCACGACGATGCTAAGCAACACACACAGGCACAGGAACGCCAGGAAAAACGTCCCAATCAGTGACTCGCCGAACGAGTGTACGGACTGCACGACGCCGCTGCGGGTCAGGTACGTCCCAAAGATACACAGCAGGAAGGTGCTGGCGATCAAAAGCGCATTCCAGACCTTGAACATCCCCCGGTGCTGCTGGACCATGACCGAATGCAGCAGCGCGGTGCCGGTCAGCCAGGGAAGAAGCGACGCGTTTTCAACCGGGTCCCACGCCCAGTACCCGCCCCAGCCCAACTCGATGTAAGCCCACTTGGCGCCAAGGATGATCCCGACGGTCAGGAAGACCCAGGACACCATCAGCCACTTGCGCGTCGAACCGATCCACTGGTTGTCCCTGCGCCCGGAGATCAACGCCGCCAGCAGCATCGCCCAGGGGATCGTGTACCCGGCATACCCGACGAACAACAAAGGCGGGTGCGCGATCATGTACGGGTCTTGCAATAGCGGGTTGAGACCGCGGCCGTCGACCGCCTGAACGGGCAGTTGCACGAAAGGGTTGGCTGCGAAAAGCATCAGCGCCGAAAAGAACCCGCAGACCAGCGCCAGTACTCCGAGCATCGCAGACTGTTCGATGCGTGTCCTGTTGCGGAACCCGTGCGCCGCGATGGCGGCCATGCCCGCCAGCAGCAGCGCCCAGAGCATCAGGCTGCCCTCTTGCCCGGCCCAGAAGGCGGCGATCTTGTAGCCCATCGGCAGGGCGCGTTCGGTGTAGCTGGCGACGTAGGCGTTGTGGAAGTCGCTGTTGACCAGTGCATACATCAGCGCCGCGGACCCGACCGTGATGGCCAACCCCAGCACATACAGAAGTCGCCGCGACCAGAGAAGCATCCGGTCGCTGCGGAACTTAACCGTCGCCGCCGCCGCAAACAGCGACCCCGCAGCCGTTAACACCGCGATGCCCAGACTCAGGTTGCCTATCAAGCCGTTCATTGGGCTTCCTCCAGACGCTTGGCGTGTTCTTCGGACTGATACTTGCTTGCACACTTGGTCATCAGGGTGTCTGCCTGAAAGACGCCGGCTTCGTCGAGTTTGCCCTCGACCATCACCTCGCCACCGGGCTTGAAGGTGTCCGGCACGACGCCCTTGTAGTTCACGGGGATGCTGATGCTTTCGCCGCGCAGGTCGAACTTCGCTGTCAGTAATTCAGGCGCGACCTCGATGTTCTCGTTGGCGACGAGCCCAAAAAGCCTGACCCGCCGATCCTGGTAAGACGAATCCTGCACGAAGTCGTCCACATGCAGGTAGTAGACCCAGCCGCTCTTAACCCCCGCCACCGCCAGGTAGCCCACGGAGGCGATCAGGACCAGCCCGGCAACCAACATCTTCATGCGCACATGTGTCATAGCCCGTCCCTTCATGCTGAGCGTTGGGATACATCACACAAAGATGATGCCAACCCGTCATCACAGCCGGGGACTCGGGTGATGCCGTAAACACCTTGTCAAAAAGGACTTGCTCGAAACGTACAGAGTGTATGGCCCGATCGAGCCGCTCTAAATCTCGACTTTGAGAAACGTCCTCCGGGGGCCCTCCTGCCACCGGGAAGCTGCTATCGAACACCCTAAGCACACATACGTCATACCTTCGACAGCCAAAGGCAGTGGAATCCGTGAGATTCCCACCCCCGGAACGAGCCAACCACAAAGACCAAGGTGCCAGGGGCATCTACCACGCCGGCACACCATGTCTGTGATAGCAGTGAACACAAGACCCACGCCGGGGGACCCGAGTAAACCGGGCGAGCTAATTCATTCACTCGCCGCCAGCGGTTTCTGCGGTGCCCAGCCCCTCCGCCGCGGTGCTCTTCTCAAATGCGTTGCGGTACGCCTCGGAAGCCAACTCCCATTCCCCGGCATGCTCGTGGACCCGGCCCATGAAATAGTAAGCCTCGGCGGGGTCGGGATTGATCTTCAGGGCCTCGGTCAGCGCTACACGGGCCTCGTCGTAGCGCTTCGACGCAACCAACGCCCGCCCTCGCAGGGTTCCGATGCGCCAAGGTGGGACAGCCTCGGCATCGAGTGCATCGAGTACCGCCAGGGCCTCGGCGGGCTCACCGATCATCAGCTGGATATCTGCCAATGTAAGTCGGAGCTCTACGTCTTCGGGGTCGGTGTCCAGCCCGCGTTTTAGTTCCTCGTGGGCGAGCTTGACCTGGCCCTTTTCCAAAAGCCTCTGCGCCAGGTGCAGGTGGCGCGATGCGACGTGGTTCGGTGTGCTGCCGACGGTGCCATTGGTGTCTAATCTCTGCTTGAGTGTTTCACCATCAATCGCACCGGTTGTGAAATCCAGGTAGGCGCGGATGTCCTTGGAATAAGACTCTCGTAGACCGGGGAGGTGAACGATACGCTTGCCTGCATCGTTGACGATCACGGTGGTGGGCCAGACGTGGACCGACATCAGGCCGGACGCCTGGTAATCAAGGTCCACCACGATCGGCCAGGGCCACTTGTCTGAACCGGCTAACTGCGCAGCGCCGACACCCGCGCCGTGGCCGCTGACTACCGCAACAGGTTGCACCCCAGTGCCCCCCGCCTGCCCGACCAACAGCGCCCGGAGTTGCGCCATCGCCTCGTCACTGCGTGCCTGGTCGGCCATCACGAACAGGACGACGCTGACTTTCCCGGGCGTTGGCACCGCGACGTTATTGCCGGCGGTGTCGGTCGCCTGCCACTGGATCGTTGGTGGTTCATCGGATGTGTCTTCCTGCGCGTACACTACTGGCACGCCGACAAGCAGCGTCGCCAGACAGGCCAACAACAGGTAAGCCGATCGCGGGGTGTGATTCGGGTTGTTTGTGCTGTGTTTCATTGGTCGGCCCTCACTGGGCTTGGGATTAGTAATCGACGGGCTGGTCGCGGTCATAGGACTTGGGTTTGTGGCACCCCGGCGAGCAGCTCCCGCCGGTGTCGGTTTGCTGGTAGTTGATCGGCAGCTCCCACTTGCCGTAGGGCACCGTCTCGCGGAGGTGCAGGGCGAGGGTGCTGGCGTGGACGCTGTGGCAGGCCCGGCAGCTTCGGCCGCGCGGGTCCTTGTTGACGTGCAGGAAGTGCATGTTCGTATCGCCGTTGCGGAAGCCGGTGAGGCCCTTGGCGTCGGAGGTGAGGACGAGCTGCTCGTCGTGGCACTCAAAGCACAAGCGGTATGACTCCAGATCGAACGGCTGATAGAACGTGGCGGGGTACTCGTCGATCAGCAGTTTTGCGAACTCCGAGCCGTGGACGTTGTGGCAGCCCCCGCAGCTCCCGTCGGCGACGGGGCCGTGCTTGATAAGATCGGGGTTTTGAACTTCCGAAACCGAGGCGACCATCCGGCCGTCTGCCGTCGTGACGGGTTGATCGTGACAGGTCATGCAAAGATCGACGGGCTTGTCTTTCATGAGTTTTGCCAGATCGCCGCCGTGGGGCGTGTGGCAGTTAACGCAGCCGCGGTCTTGGGTGACTGCGGAGTGTTGATGCTTCGCCTCGGTAACGGCCAGCTTGATGTCTTCGTGGCAGGCGGTGGTGCAGAGCAGCCCGGGCTCTTGCTTAACCAACATGGGGAAGTCCGTCGCGTGGGCGTTGTGGCATCCCAGGCAGTTGTCCTTAGCCGGCTCATGTACGAAGCCGACTTCGGCAAGTTGTTGTTCCATCTCCATGTGGCATCCGACGCAGAGCTCCCGGCCGGTATCGATCAGCAGCTTGGGGTTCTGGGAGGCGTGCGGCTCGTGACACATACC
>JAJDCT010000104.1 GCA_029260695.1 Phycisphaeraceae bacterium | reverse complement strand
GTTTCGAACCATTGTCCGCCGGTGAGTTCGCCGGTGTGCAGGCGTTCGAGTATGTGGGTAGCGGCATTGTTCAGGCAGTAGCTGCGGACGCGGTTTGGGCTTGGGGTCTGGCGGTCTTGCGGCTGGTGGCGGACCCAGCCCATGTAAGCGCGGGTGGCTTTGTCGTCGTTCAGGTAGCCGGCGGCGTCGGCGAGGGACGTCATCTGGCCGACGAAGAAGTCGGATTCGAGCATGGGTCGGCCGGCCATGAGGATGTTCAGCCTGGCCATCAGGCCGGGGAGTGAATCGGGGCCGGCGAGGTCGGCGACGACGTTGGCGCCGGTGACGACCAGTTGCATATCGGCCTCGGCTGTGCCGTCGTAATCGTTCAGCGCAGACAGCAGACGGCTCAGGTCGTCGCGGACACCGCATGGCTCATCCGCACCCAGCCCACGGGCGGCGGCGTGCTGGACAAATACCAGGAAGCGCTGGCGGGTGGCGTCCAGGTCGACGTGCTGGGGGATGCCTTCTCCGAAGCCGCATTCGATCAGCCGACCGGCCGAGGCACGCAGGACACCGAGCACATCGTGCGCGATCGCACGGCGGAAGGTGTCGTCGGCCTGACCTTGACCGCTTATCAGCTTGTCGTGGTTGGCTTGGAGCCGGGCATGCAGGGCCTCGAAGCGCTCGGCCAGCGAGGGAGTCTTAACAGCTTGCGAGTCCGACACCTGCTCACGGCTCTTTGTTGCGGCGGCGCGCAGATGACGTACCGCGGTCTGGACACGCTTGGCTGACAAATCCATGCCCAGCGACCGGTTGATCTCGTCTGCAAGCGCGGTGTAGTTGACGGCCGCGGCGTCAGAGCCGGGTCGGAGGCACCGGTTGAGGACCCGGTCCAGGTTCCCGTCGCCATCGTGCTGAGTCACCGAGGCGAGCCAGGAAAGCACCGCGCGGGCGGCGTCCTGTACGTTGACCCGCAGGTCGGTGACTTCATCATCGACCGTGGTGACACGGCGGGGGCTGGGTGCGACCTTGCCTGCCACGGGTCGATAGGCACGGACGGAACCGGTGCCGGCCGTCGTGGCTTCGAGCTTTGCGAAGTCCACATAGAACGTCTGTGGGCGTTGACGTGATTCGTCAGCACCGGACGGCGTTAGGTGGTTCGTGTTGGCTCGTGCCTGTGTGGGCATGACAGTCTCGTGGGGGAAAGCCCGGGTAGAACTCCGGGGGACTTGCGGGGCCGGTGTCTGGGGTCAGCCGACGGTCTGAATAGCTTGGGTGGAACCGCCGCCCTTGCCTTTGACCTTGTGGCAACCGGACTCGGCCCAAGTCGGGCTGGCCAACCAAAGCGTCAGCGTTAATGCTGCCAGCACGGCTATCCATTTTGTGATTCTTTTGCCACGCATGCGTGTGCTCCTTTGTGTGAGAATGTGAGCCTCACCTATACAACGTGCAAACCCTACGGATTTTGACGCACGACTCTGTAGAAGGTTCCAAGATCCAATCACAAATTATTATATGCCAATGATTTAGCAATATAAAGATTTTTTTTCGCCCTCTGCCGACCCCAATTCGGTGCCGACCCTGTCAGCCGCAACCCAGAAATTTCCTTTAACCACTTGCCAATAAGTAGTTAGCAGCAATTATGCTCGGTGGAAGCCGTTGAATCCGTCAGTTTAGACCTTCAAAGTGGAAAGGGCATTGGAAAGGAACGTCCTGACCAGGGGCCCAGGAAATATGCCTGGGCAGACCATCAACGCCTAACACGAAGGAGGCCGACCATGACCAAGTCACAGATCACCAAGCGAGTTGGATGGACCACTGCCGTATTAGCGCTTGCCGTACTGACATTGAGTGCAGAGGCGGGGCGTGGTGGCAAAGGCAAGCGGGGCGAACAACCCCGGCAGCGTCACGCGCAGAAGGAAAGCGGGCAGCACCGGCAAGACAACACCAGAGCCCGGACCCAACGCGGCGAAAGTCGGCCACAAGAACGGCGTACCAACGAGAGGCAAGCAAGCGTACGCCGAACACAAGAACGGTCACAACCTCGCCAGTCCGCTGTCGTGCATATCAGCAGTCACAAGCGCGGAGCGAACTGGGGTACCAACGCACAGAGAAAAAACATCAAGGCGCGTCAGCAGCAGGTGCGTCATCAAGAACTGCGAGTCGAAGAAAAGGCCAGGGGTCACCGCCAGGGATTGCGTGTCCAGACGAATCATCTAAAAGACAGGGTCGCCCATCAGAGGCAGGAACTGCGCGAACGTGACCACCGGCTGGACCAGCGTGCCCAGACCCTGCGTCACAAGGCCCAATATGTCTCGCGCAACACACATTACAGCAGGCCGACAAAAACCGTCGTGCATCACAAAAGCACACGCCACAGCGGCTCGAGCTACGGTAAATATGGCCACAGCAAATACGGTTACTCCAACCGACACAACAACCACTCCCGGCTCGGATTCCGCATCAGTTTCGGGTCGCACGACTCTGCTTCGTTCTATTACGACCACGGGCATCGGCGGCACACCTGCTGCAAGGGAGGGTATTACACGACGACCTGGGTCCCGGCATTAAGAACGACGCGATACGATTATTGCGGAAACCCCTACACCGTAGTCATCCGTGCGGGGTACTACAAGAAAATCTGGGTCGACCACTACTGCCGGCTTAACCGGCATCACTACAAACGGTATTGAAGCGTAGACGCGAGCCTATCCGGGGCGCATGACAAAAGCCCACGTTCAATGAACGTGGGCTTTTTACTGTACGAAGATAAGCCACTCTGCGAATCAGTGGTGTTCGACGCACCACTCGAAGAGGGCGACCCACTCCAGACGTTGCATGGCGACGAGGTCGGGGGAGTCGCTTTGCTGGGCCGCGGCACGTTCGACTCTGTCGACGAAGCCGTGAGGTTCGTAAGCGCCGACACCTGTACCGGCGCCCCCACCACCGCCACCTGAATCGATCCGGTGGAGCACGGGGTGCTGGCCGGCCTTTCGGTACCAGTGGTGACTGTTGGTGAAGTCGCCTTCCCTGCGGTGCATGATCGCGTGCCAGAACGAGCCGGACGGCCGATTCAGGCCTTGGCTAACGGTGTGGCTGCGTTGCAGGTCGTCGACATAGAGCCAGAGCCCAGCCTCGACCGTACCCTTGTCTTTCAACGCGGGATCGCTCAGCACCTGTTCGACCAACGCGGCGTGAGGGCTGGGGGCGTGGCCGTTGACTAACAGGTGCGCCATGGCACGGTTGATCGGTAGCGCATCAAACAGAGGGCGAAGGGCGTGCTCGATCG
>JAJDCT010000103.1 GCA_029260695.1 Phycisphaeraceae bacterium | reverse complement strand
GTGGGTTTTCACAGGCACGTCTACGGCGTGGAGTTTGTTGGGCTGGACGAGGCGATGACCGCGAAGATCGGTCGGGTGATCGAGGCGGCCTGCGAGCCGTGCGCCTGCCCGTCGTGTTGGATCGCGGCGTAGGACAGGATGACGCGACAAGTCGCGGCGCTTCGTAGGTGACGGCTGGGTGCAGTGACCGGGGCCCATCGTCTTATACGGTTTCAGATTAGTCCTCGCGGATTCAACCGCTTGTCCGGCGGGTCTCATGATGGTTGTGTGTTTAGCCTGGCCGCTTGCGGCCAGTACCGGCCGCAAGCGGCCGGGCTAAACGGAGACAGAACGTGGGTTTCGTAGACGCGCAAGGATTAACTGGAATCCGTATCACATCTATTATTCTTCAATCATAAATCTACTAGACGCCCTGCATTTTTGCGGGGGCGGTGGTCTCCACTAAGTGGTAGCGGAATGCGTCGGCGATGGCCTGCCAACTTGCGTCGATGATGTTCTCGTTGACGCCGATGGTGGTGATGTGGCGGGCGATGCCGTTGGGGTCGCCGTTCTCGCGGACGGCGAACTCGGCGATGACGCGGACCTTGGCGGCGCTCTCGGCGGTGGGGTTGACCACACGGACTTTGTAGTCGACGAGGTGGACGTCTTTGATCTGGGGGTAGTGGTCTTTCAGGGCTTTGCGAAGTGCACCGTCCAGCGCGTTGACCGGGCCGTCACCTTCTGCGACGCGGTGCTCGGACTGGCCGTTGGTGCGCAGCTTAACTGTCGCCTCGGTCGTGGGGGCTTCACTTCCACGGCGTAGGATGACGCAGCGGTAGTGGTCCAGTTCCCAGAAATCCGGGAGCTTGCCCATCGCGTCATAGAGCAGCAATTCGAAGCTGGCCTGGGCGGCCTCGAAATGGTAGCCCTGGTGTTCTAATTCCTGGACGCGTTGAAGTACGGTTCGTTGGAGGTCTTTGTCGTCCTGTATGGAGAATTTCTCTCCGAGGGTGGCGGAGATGTTGCTTGCGCCGGATAGCTCGGAGACGAGGATGCGTCGTTCGTTGCCGACGAGGCCGGGCTCGACGTGTTCGTATGAGTGAGCGATGCGTTGGACGGCGTGGACGTGCATGCCGCCTTTGTGGGCGAAGGCTGAGGTGCCGACGTAGGGCTGGCATGACGACAGGCTGAGGTTGGCGCGTTCGTAGACGGCGCGGGAGAGCTTGGTGAGCCCGTTGAGGTTATCGCCGGTGAGGCAGTCGAAGCCCATCTTAAGCCGTAGGTTGGCGATGACGGTGGTGAGGTCGACGTTGCCGCAGCGTTCACCGATGCCGTTGATGGTGCCCTGGACCTGTACGGCCCCGGCTTGGACTGCGGCGAGGGAGTTGGCGACGGCGAGTCCCGCGTCGTTGTGTGTGTGGATGGCGAGCTTGACGTCTGGGCCGAGGTCTTGTTGCACCTGTGTGACGGCTTCGCTGATCCAGGCTGGCATAGACCCGCCGTTGGTGTCGCAGAGCACGAGTCGGCTGGCGCCGCCTTGCACCGCGGCGCGGAGGGTCGCCAGCGCGTATTCTTTGTTGGCGCGGTAGCCGTCGAAGAAGTGCTCGGCGTCGTAGAAGACTTCGTTGCAGTCGGGGCCTGCCTTACAGAAGGCCAGTGAGTCGGCGATCATGGCGAGGTTTTCGTCTCGGCTGACGCGCAGGACCTCGTCGACGTGGAGGTCCCATGTCTTGCCGACGATGGTGATGACGGGGGAGCCTGAGGCGACCAGTGCCTTCATGCCGGTGTCGTCTGCGGGGTCGATGTCCTTTCGGCGTGTCATGCCGAAGGCGCAGACCTTGGTGTGCTTGAGGTCGAGTTTCTGGACTTCCTGGAAGTAGGCTTCGTCCTTGGGGTTGGATAGCGGGTAGCCACCCTCGACGTAATCGACGCCGACGGAGTCCAGGAGTTGGGTGATCTTGAGTTTATCGACGAGGCTGAGGTTGACGCCCTCGCCCTGCGTGCCGTCGCGGAGGGTGGTGTCGTAGATCTCGACGCGTCGCTTGGTACTGTTAGTTGTGTTCATGGCTTGGTCTCTGACGGCCCGGGTTGTGAGTGAAGGCGGGTAACAAAAAACCCCGCCGATTGGCAGGGTCTGGTGTCTAAAAGGATCAGAAAGCAGCAGCCCTACCGTGGTGAGGTTTGAATCGCGATCTCAATAATAATGGCGGCTGCGCGTTGCATTGTGTAACCAGTATATCGTTTATCTGGGGGTTATCAAATAAGAAAATTCTGATGGGTGGCTCTATAATCCGCTTTTGAACCGTTAAGCAGCCCAGAACCGGAGCCCGCCGGATGCCCGACACCACCCCTGATAAGCCCTCGACGCCATTAAGCGAAACTGAGTTGGCGGCTGCGGACCCGCATCCCTGGGCCCGTCGGCTGGGTGTGTGGCTGATTATCGTGACGTTTTTGTTGATCGGGACCGGGGGCCTGGTGACCAGCTACAACGCGGGGTTGGCGGTGCCGGATTGGCCGGGGAGTTTTGGGAACTGGGTCTTTTTACCTGCGAGGATCTGGGCCGACCTGGCTGTGATGTTGGAACATAACCACCGGCTGACGGGGCAGGTAGCCGGGCTGATCTGTATCGCGACGGTGGTGGCGAGCATACGAACGCGGGGCTGGGGGAGCCCGGTGGCGGTGCTGGCGTGGGTGGTGCTGGCGGCGTATGTGTATCAGGGGGTGATGGGTGGATTGCGTGTGACAGAGAAGTCGGTGCCTTTAGCTGTTATCCACGGGGTTCAGGGGCAGTTGCTGTTCATGTTGGTGATCCTGTTGGCGAATTGTCTGGGGAAGTGGCCCGCTCGGGTGAAGGCGGCGCTAGCTGGGACGGATGGGCGGGTGATCTCGGGGGCGGCGTACGGGCTGAGTTTGGCTTTCGTGGTGCTGATGGTTGTGCAACTGACACTGGGTGCGGTGATCCGTCATACGAACTCTGCCTCGGCAATCCCGGATGCCCCTGCGGTGTATGGGGGGTTCTTCCCGCCGACGGATAAGGACGTGATCAAGGCGGAGTTCTACAAAATGGGTGGCGGGGAGTGGCAACTGTATGTGCAGGAGCCCGCATTGCTGATGGATGTGGTCGATGGCGAGCAGACGCCTGACGTGTTGGACCATACGCCCCGGGTCGCGGCGAAGCCTCCGACGGTCGGGCTGGTGATGAATCAATACCTGCACCGGGTCATGGCGATGGTGGTGCTGCCGGTGATCGGGATGGGGCTGATCCATATGTTGATCAAGGTGTACAAGGTCGTGCCTGGAAATCCGGGGGTGCCGGGGGTGCCGGGGCTGCGTGCGCCGGTAGCGGCGGGGTCGATATTGTTCGTGTTGCAGGTGTTGTTGGGGATGAGTGTGATCTGGTCGAAGGAGAGCCCGTATGTGGCATCGTCGCATCAGGCGGTGGGAGCGGCGTTGTTGGGCGTCGCCACGCTGGTATTGATCCGGGTACACTGGGTGCGGAAACTGACCGGGTTGGGCCGATGAAAGGCCAAGAGAGATCGTCATGACCCAGGCAACCGCCCCTAAACCCCTGCCCACGGATGCCGCTGCCCCAGGGGTTTTGACAACAACGGATTCGGTGTCCAGCGATCTGGCTGAATCGAAACGTGCGCCTTCATTATTAAGTAGCTATATCACGCTGTCCAAGCCGCGGATCACGCTGATGGTGGTCGTGACGGTCTGGGTCGGGTTTATGTTTGGTGCGGGTGCGGGCGGTTGGGGTTGGTTGGCGCTGGGTTCGACGCTGATAGGTGCGGCGCTGTCGTGCATGGGTGCGAGCGTGTTGAACCAGGTGTATGAGCGTGACACCGACGCGAAGATGAAGCGGACCGAAGATCGGCCGATGCCGACCGGGCGTGTGAGTGTGCTGGCGGGCTGGGCTTATGGATTCACCCTTTCGATCGTGGGCGTCGGGCTGCTGGGGTTGATGACCTCGTGGCTGGCGGCGGGTGTGTCGGCGTTGACGATTATCAGTTACGCGGTGATGTACACGCCGATGAAACGGACAACGCATATGGCGACGGTGGTCGGGGCGGTGCCCGGTGCGTTGCCGCCGGTGCTTGGGTATAGCGCCGCGTCCGGGACGATCGGGGTTGAGGCGTGCCTGCTGTTTGCGGTCATGTTCGTCTGGCAGTTGCCACACACCTTGGCGATCTATTGGCTTTATCGTGACGACTTCGCCAAGGCGGGGTTCCCGATGCTTCCGGTGATCGACCCAAGCGGTTCGTATACGTTCCGTCAGATCCTGATTGGTTCGCTGTTGCTGCTGCCATTGGGGCTGACGCCGACCTTGTTTGGGATCAGCGGGCTTGTGTACTTTGCGACGGCGTTTGCGTGCGGGCTATTGATGCTGGGCTGTTCGCTTTCGCTGGCGGCCGAGCCGACCCGGGCGCGGGCGCGTGGGTTGTTTTTTGCATCGCTGGTGTACCTGCCCGTGGTGCTGGTGGTGATGCTGGTGGACAGGATCTGAGTGCAATCAAACCTATGTCAACATTAATCGAACCAAACCCCATCAAAAGCGACCCGATGACTGATTCTGCGATCCGTGTCGAAGGCCTGTCACATCAGTACCCGGCACCGAAGCGGTCGCGTCGAGATAACGGCCGACCCGCACCGCGTGCGCTTGCGCTGGATGGTGTGAGTTTTGAGGTGAACAAGGGCGAAGTCTTTGGCATCCTCGGGCCCAACGGCGGGGGCAAGACCACGCTGTTTCGCATCCTGTCGACGATGCTCCGCCCAAGCGCCGGTGATGGGCGGTCGGCCGGGGCGGCAGACATCATGGGTCTGAATGTCCTGGCGGAGCCGGCCCGGGTGCGCAAGCACTTAGGCGTGGTCTTTCAGAGCCCCAGCCTCGACGGCAAACTCACCGCGGTCGAGAACCTGCGCCACCAGGGCAGGCTCTACGGCCTGAGCAGCTTCGAACTGAGCAGGCGTATCGACCACTGGCTTGGATACTTTGGGCTTTCGGATCGGCAAGACGAATACGTCGAGCGGTTCAGCGGTGGGATGCGGCGTCGGTTGGAGGTCGCCAAGGCGCTGCTGCACGAGCCGAGGCTGTTGTTGATGGATGAACCGGCGACAGGCTTGGACCCCGCGGCGAGGCGTGACCTGTGGCAGAAGCTCGG
>JAJDCT010000102.1 GCA_029260695.1 Phycisphaeraceae bacterium | reverse complement strand
AACCTCGCCCCCGGAGGATTGACTCGTGCCCCCCTTGGGGGAATCGGTGTGTAGTGTCAAAGGGATAGCGCGGATGGTGCGGACGTTGTGGGTGATGTCGTCGCCGCGCTTGCCGTCGCCCCGGCTAAGCGCCTGGACGAGTTGGCCTTTCTCGTAGCGGAGGCTGACGGCGACGCCGTCGATCTTGGGTTCCAGGATCAGGCGGACGGACGGGGCGTCTTCTTGGGTGGGGAACAGGGCGCCGTCACCTTTGCTGTCATCAGCGTCCCCGGTTGTTTCCTCGCCTCCGCGGGCTTTGGCGATCCCCTTGAGTGTGCGGTCGTACCAGGCTCGCAGCTCTTCGCGGTCGTAGGTGTTGTCGATCGACATCATCCGCCGGGCGTGGGCGAGGGTCTTAAAGCCCTCGATCGGCTCGCCGCCGACGCGCTGGGTGGGGGAATCGGTTGTGACTAGGTCGGGGTATTGGGCTTCGAGGTCTTGCAACTCGCGCAGCAACTCATCGAACTCGCGGTCGGATACCTGCGGCACCGCCTCGACGTAGTAGAGTCGGTTGTGCCGATCGATAAGACGGCGTAGCTCGGCTATCCGCTTGGCGGCGCTGGTCATGAGGATATTGTAATCGGGATCGTAGATCCGGGGCCCGTGATAGAAGGGGGAGCTTCAAGCCATCGCTTGGTGGCGGGGCTGCTCGGTAGCGTGAAGACCCCGGGCTATGCGTCACCGTGCCGCGGCCTGGCTAGGTTGGCCGGTGCGCACCGCGAGCCCGGATACAAGATCGGTGAGGAATCTGGGTTGGTTGTTGGCCGGTATTCAGTGGCGCATCGCGCGATCGAGTGCGGTTTGGCCGGCGAGGATCTTGGTCTGGTGCCTGGCCTGAACGAGTACCTGCTGCTTGCCGTTTCGTTTGAGTTGGCGGACAAACTCTTTGAGGTGCAGGTCACGGTCACGGGCGAAGCGTGCGAAGGCCTGTTCCAGGTCGTGGCGGGTGTACTTGCTCAGCGGGTCGTCCATGCCGGTCTGCCGCACGGCCCAATCGATCAGGGGCCTGGGCTCGGTGTTGTACTTGTAGGTATCGAGCGTCGCCATCAGCCGCTGCAGATCCGATGCGAAGACATCGGTCAGGGCTTCGGGCAGCTCCCACAACTCGTGGGAGGTGCTGTTGGAGCGTTCGATTTGACTGAGCCAGCCTCCGCTGGAAGTGATCGAGGAACTCATGGGCTGCGTCTTTCCTTTCGGCGCCAACGGCGCTACAGCAGTGTTGATAACGACCCGGCCGTGGTTGGCGAATTCAACGCTCAACCTCTGTGCGGCGGAGCCCTGGTGGATGATGGCCTGGGTGTGCTTCACCACGCCCTGGCCCCATTCGGGGCGTTTGGGATGCGTTACGGCATCCCCTTGTTGGTAGCGGTTGATCCGAGTCACGGGGGAGCTTTCGAGCAGGCTCAGGCCACCAAACCGGTGGTCTGACTTGCTTCCTCCTTGGGGCTATGGACGTAGCCTGACTTGGGCCCGCTCATGCCTCGCGTGTCTTCGTAAATCCCGGGTCCTGGCTTCCGAGCCAACTATCGGGATTTATTCGATGCCTGATCGCTCCTTCGATCAACCGGCAAAAACAAGTGTTTCTCTTACGTTGTGCTTGTATAAAACCAAGCACAGTTGAATCGAACGCCGCCTCGTGCGACCGTTTGACTTAACCCTATATCGGCCACCCCGTGTGTGCAACTTTGGCAATTGATTCTCGGTAATGACGTTGAGCTGCCCACGGTGAGATGTACTGACTAGGGGCTATTATACCTGGGATTCTAGCCCGGTCAAGCATTGTTCCGCCCACATCCGGTGGTATTCTAAGTTAAAACGCGGGTTATTATTTATCCTATGTCACAATGGGTCGTTTCCGCCGATCCCAGGCGACCCTTCCTCCGGGCGGCCGGTCTCGTCGGGCAGGCCTGCCTCGTCGTCTTCGGCCTGTTCCTCCGCCTCGGCGAGCACATCCGCGTCGGGCTGTGTCACCGCGGTCGCTTCAAGCAAGCGGTTAATCCGCTTACGCACCCAGAAAATCATAGGCACATGTGGGATACGCCGAAGCTCCGATCGCCCCGTCGCCGAGTACACAATCAGTGTCCCCGATCCGCAGATCAACAGTTCCAGCAGGTCCGGGTAGGTGCTCCTGACACGCTTGGCCCCGCGCGCCAGAGAGTCGTCGGCCCGACCAAATGCGTAGTGTTCAAACTCGTTGTGCGTGATCCGCCAACGGTGCTGCAGCCGTGCCCACACCAGCATCGTCAGGTACGGCACCAGCAGCAACAGGCTAACCGCCAGCCCAAATCCCCTGTTGTACTGGACCTCCAGGTCCTCGAAGAAGTTGTAGATGTTCCCGAAGAACGTGAAACCCGTCCGCTCGCTGAGCCACAAGCCCAGGAAAAAAAACATCCCAAACGCCACCACCCAAAACACCGCGTGGTTCCGCTCGATGTCCACGCCGATCGTCAGCGTTACCACCACACCCAGCAGCAGGTAGACCCACCCAAGCGACTCCTGGTTCATCCAATCCCACCCCGCGGGGTACCAGAACAAAAACCCCGCCGCGATGATCGGCCAGATAAACAGCAGCTTCGGGTACGCATGAAATACCACCTCGTGCACCGACCCCTCGGGTTTCCCCCAAGGCCAAAGTGCCCGGCCCCGTCCGCCCGCACGTCTATTCCACGGCAGCTTCATGTCACGATTGTACCGCGCTACCGCTATTCAAGCCCACGGCCAGAGTCAGTGGGACAGTTCAAGTAAAGTCGTGCACCCCCGCATACTCATCCATCAAGGCAGCATCGGCCTCGTCGCCCTCGAGCCATCATCGCCGCGCCACCGACCCCCAACAGTGCCAGCGAGCCCGGCTCGGGGATGTCCGTCAGCGCCTCAACTCCCGGCGGCGTCCCCGCATTCCAATTCCCTAGCACCACGTTGAGGTCTTCGATCCCGATGAACCCGTCGCCCGTGGGATCGCCCAGCCCCCAGACACCGGCGTCGACGTTGCTGTTCCAAACCGCCAGCACGATATTGAGATCCTCGATGCCGACAAACCCATCACCATTAAGATCACCGGGGATGCCGGCAGACAATGTAACCGTCTGAGCGTTGTAGAGAAGCCCGAGCCCGACATCAGGGATCACGGGGAACCCGACGCTGGCAAACACTCCGGTCCGCAGGCCGTCAAATGCGATGATGTCGAATGAGTCGCCGATCTGGGGCTGGAATACACGGCCAAGCAGGACTTCCAGGTGCCCGTCCAGGGTCAGGTTTTCGGTCAGTGTGAGCCGGTCGAAGGTGCCCAAGGCGGTCCCCTCCAACTCCACGGGTATGTCGCCGGTTGATAAGAGTGTGACGTTCCCGCGGACGTCGACGATCCCCGCGGAGTCGCCTATCTCAAGGGTGCCGTCGTTCTGCAGGTCCACCGCCAGCATCACGCCGTTCTTCAGTTGCAGGTGCGACCCGACGTTGTTGATCAGTTTCGCCGAGCCCGAAAGGGTCGCCCCGGCCTCGACGACGGTATCGCCCATCAGGTTCAAGTCGGCATTGATCGTGGTCGTGCCGGTCGGGTTGAACGTATTGGTCGCGTTTAAGAACGACGGGTTGGTCTGCACGGTCATGCTGCCGGATTGCTGAAACGAGCCGGCGACATAGGTCCCGCCGGTGAGCGTGACCTGCCCGGTGTTGTTAAGCCCGTCGAAGAGCATGCGGAACTCCTGCCCGTTCCCAACAGTGAGCGTGCCGTTGAAAGTCTGCACGCCCGGGAAGTTGTTGTCGATCTCGATCGACCCGTTGATCGCCTCGATCTGTCCTGCGTTTGCACTGCCATCAAGATCTAGCAGTGCGACGTTGGTCACATTGACGATCAGGCCGCCGGGCTCGGCCTTGAGCAGCCCGTCGTTGACGAAGCCGGCCGCGGCA
This sequence comes from Phycisphaeraceae bacterium, assembly GCA_029260695.1. Lineage (GTDB taxonomy): Bacteria > Planctomycetota > Phycisphaerae > Phycisphaerales > Phycisphaeraceae > JAJRRS01. The sequence goes on along the minus strand of JAJDCT010000102.1, from coordinate 1,881 downwards.
ATCGTGCCTGTCCCGACCGTCGTCTCGCCGTTGGTGATCCGCGCACCGATGACCTGCCCGAGGTTCAGCCGAAGCTCGTTGGCGACGTTGGTGTTCCAGAGGTTTGGGACGTTAAGCACGCCCGAGATCCCGCCTGTCCCGATCGTGCCGACGTCGAGGATCGGCCCGTTGACGGTGAGCGTGCCGCTGTCGGCAAGCAGCTTAGAAGACCCGTCGAAGTCCACGGACGTGTTGATTGTCCCGAACCCGCGCAACTCGACAGCGGAAGAGGCGCTAAGCTCGCCGGTGCCGTCGACCGACCCGCCCGAGATCGTATTCAACGCCGCGGTGAGGATCACGTCGGTGGTGGCGTCGAAGGTCTGGATCGACCCGCCGTCGAGGTGGACCGCCGCCTGGAGGCTGACCGGGCCATCCACGTTGATCGCGCCGGTGTTCACCACGTGTACATCCTTACCCGATAACGGCAGCGTCAGGAAACCGTCAATGCTGTTGAGGTTCAGATCGCCGCGCAGATTCCAACCCGAGGCGGCGACGTTGACGGTGAACTTGGCACCGAACGCGACGTTGACCGTGCCATCGAAGAAGTCATTGTTGTCGTCGATGAAATCGCTGTTGATGGTGAACGTGCCGATGTTGATGTTGGTGGTGGTGTTCCCGGCGTTGCCGTCCAGGTCGGTGATGGTGTTGTCGAGGGTGGTGTTGGCGTTGATGTTGACGGTGTTGTCGAACTGGATCTCAAGCCCGGTGTAGCTTCCGCCGTTGAATTGTGTCGGGCCGGTGAGGCGGAGCCGCCCATCGGGCCCCAGCACGTTGACGTTGGCCGACGCGCCGAATATCACCGGCGCGGAGATCAAACCGCGATCCGCCACGGTCAGGTCGCTCTGGATCGTGACCTGCGCCCCGCGGAGTTCCGCCTCGTTCAGCGCGTCACCGATCAGCTCGATCCGCCCGCCGCTCTGTGTCCACGCCGTGTCGAAGTCCGCGAACTGAAGCAGACCCACCGCGAGCGTGCCGTCGAAGCTGTCGTTGAGTGAACCTTGGATGGAGAGGCTGCCGTCGACCGCCTCGACCCGGCCGGTGCCGGTTGTGCCGTCCAGGTCCCAGACGCCGAAGCCCAGCGTAGTCAATGTCAGCAGGCCCCCACCGTCGGCGGCGAGCGTGCCGTTGTTACGCAGGTCATTCGCCACGTCCAGCGTGCCCCGAGCCCGGACCGCGCCGCCTGCATTGATATTCAAGTCGTTCACGTCGGTCAGCCCGTCGTCCATCCCCAACTGCCCGCCGGACCCGATGACCAGCGTCGGGGTCTCCAACTCCCCGGCGATATCCACAAAGATCTCCGACGGGTTGAAAATGCTCGGCCCCTGGATGGTGGTTTCGCTGATGATGCCCAGCTTGTTCGCGCCGGTGGAGACGCTGCTGCCTTCGTCGACGGTCAGTGTGGTGGCGAAAGCCCCGGCGGACATTGTCACATCGCCGCCGTGTCTGACCCATGCCTGGTCGGCCGAACCGGGCTCCTGGTTGCCCATCCAGTTCCCGTCGGTGTTCCAGTCAACGCCCCCCAGGAAGTCCTGGCGCCGTAGGTCGATGTCGGTCCATCCCGCAACCGATGCGAATGCGAAGATGTCGGTTGCAGAAGGCCGGCGCCGGGTCTGGGGTGAGTTGAACGACATGATCGCGAAGTTATTGGGCGATCCCCCGAATACGTGCGACCTCTCATTCGTGTCGGCCATGCCGCGGACTTTGATATCCATGCTCTGACCGTTGACGAAGTCGGTGTTGATATCAAAGGTCGCGTCGGCCGTCTCGTTCAGCAGCAGCGTCCCGGTCTCCCCGCCTTGGGACGTCAGGCCCATCCCGTGGCCGACCTCGTGGAAGAGGATC
>JAJDCT010000101.1 GCA_029260695.1 Phycisphaeraceae bacterium | reverse complement strand
GACGAGTACGGCAGCCGGTCGATCAACCCCATGGAGCTCTACCACAACCAGGTCACACGCACCCACGGCCCGTTCTCCCTGCGGATGTTCCACCGCTCCTGGGGGTTGATGTTGATCCAAGCGAACTTGTCTGCGCCCTGTACGCTCCTTGACTTCCCGGTACACAAGCGATTCGTCGAAGAAATCAGCACACGCCAGTACGACGTGATCGGGATCACCGCGATCATGCCCAACGTCGGGAAGGTCCAGGCGATGTGCCGACTGATCCGCCAGCACCAGCCCAACGCGTCGATCGTGATCGGTGGCCACATCGCGAACATGCCGACGCTGCCAAAGCGGGTTGAGGCCGACCACATCGTCCGTGGCGAGGGCGTGCGTTGGTTCCAACGATACTTAGGTGAGCGCGACGACCGACCGATCCGCCACCCGATGATCATGTCGGGGATCGGTGCCCGGACCATGGGCGTCACCCTCAGTGAAAAGCCCGGTGACGTCGCGGCCACACTCATCCCCTCCGTCGGCTGCCCCATCGGGTGCAACTTCTGCTCCACAAGCGCGATGTTCGGCGGCAAGGGACGCTTCATCAATTTTTACGAGACAGGCGATGAGCTCTTCGACGTCATGCTCGAACTGGAACGCACGCTGCAGGTCAATTCGTTCTTCGTCATGGATGAAAACTTCCTCCTGCACCGCAAGCGTGCGCTCCGCCTCCTGGAACTCATGGAGGAACACAACAAATCCTGGGCACTCTATGTTTTCAGCTCCGCGAACGTGTTGAAGTCCTACTCCATCGAGCAACTCGTGGCCTTGGGTATCTCCTGGGTCTGGATGGGCTTGGAAGGCAAGTCCAGCAAGTACGCCAAACTCAGCGGCACCGACACACTGGCACTGGTCAAGACGCTCCAGTCTCACGGCGTCCGTGTCCTTGGCTCAACCATCATCGGCATGGAGGAGCACACCCCAGACAACATCGACACCGCGATCGACTACGCCGTCAGTCACGACACCGAGTTCCACCAGTTCATGCTCTACACCCCGATCCCCGGCACGGCGCTCTGGGAAGAGATGCGAACCTCTGGCGCATTAACCGACCCTGAATCCAAGGAAGCCGCCGACACCCACGGCCAACTACGATTCAATTTCAACCACCCGAATCTGAAAGACGGCCAAGAGACAGAGATGTTGGTCCGGGCATTTACCCGAGACTTCCAGGTCAACGGCCCTAGCGTCCTGCGCGTCGCACGGACCACACTGGCCGGCTACAAACGCTACCGCAAACACCCCGACCCCCGCATACGCAAGCGGTTCGAGCAGGAAGCCAAAGACCTGGCAAGCGTCTACGCCGGGGGACTCTGGGCGGCGCGTCGATGGTTTGCGGATCAACCCCAGGTGCGCGACCGGGTCGCCGGCGTGCTGCACGACCTCTACAAAGTCTGTGGCCTGAAGTCCCGGCTGATCGCACCCCTGGTCGGCCGATACCTCTACAGCAAACTCAAGCAAGAAGACACACGGCTAAAGACCGGCTGGACCTACGAGCCCCCGACGTTCTACGAACTTAACCAACAGGCCCGTCAAACACGGGTGTCTAGCCATCCCCCGGTCACCGCCGGCCATTGGATCCCACCACTACCCACCATGCCCCGCCCCGCGACATCGTGAGGCAATTGCTGCACAGTAGATTGAAGTGGCTATTCAGATATCAAAGTACATACTAAACTCATGCGGGTGAGGCCGATGCCTTAGCGCGTCGATCTCGCTCTCGCGTTTGTACTTGATCCAATAGTGGATGATCTCTTCGGTGAAGACGTTGCCCTCAAGCAGGTAGCCGTGGTCGCGTTCCAACTCGGCGAGCGCGTGTTCCAGATCCACGGGCGCGGCGTCGATTGCTTCCAGCTCGAGCGGTTCCAGGTCGCTTAGGTTCTTGTCGATCGGGTTGCCCGGGTCGATTTTCTTCTTGATCCCATCCGCTGCGGCCATCGTCATTGCCGCAAAGGCAAGGTACGGATTGCACGAAGAGTCCGGGCAGCGGAACTCGATCCGCTTGGTCTTGGGATCCGATGAGTAACCCGGAATCCGGATCGCCGCGGCCCGGTTCCTGGATGAATAGACCATGTTCACCGGCGCTTCATACCCCGGCACCAGCCGCTTGTAGCTGTTGGTCGTCGGGTTGGTAAACGCCAGCAAACTCTTAGCGTGCTTGAGCAGCCCCCCGATGGCGTACAGGCCGACCTTCGACAGCCCCGCGTAATGGTTCCCCGCAAACAACGGCTTGCCCGCCTTCCACAGCGAAAAGTGCGTGTGCATCCCCGACCCGTTATCCATAAACAACGGCTTAGGCATAAATGTCGCAACCTTCCCGTGCTGCGCCGCTACGTTCTTGACGACGTACTTGAACATCATGCAGATGTCCGCCATCCGTAAGAGGTCCGTGTGTTCCAGGTCGATCTCACACTGCCCGCCGGTAGCAACCTCGTGGTGGTGCCCCTCAACAGAGATACCCACCTCCGACAGCACCCGGCACATCTGCGAACGCAGGTCGCTTAGCGAATCCATCGGCGGACCGGGGAAATACCCGTCGTTCTGCCGGACCTGATAGCCCAGATTCGTCGGCCCAGGCATTACGCTGTTCCAACACCCCTCAACAGAATCCACCCGGTACGATGCACTATTCACATCCTGCCCGTAGGACACATTGTCAAAAACAAAAAACTCCATCTCCGGCCCAAACACCGC
>JAJDCT010000100.1 GCA_029260695.1 Phycisphaeraceae bacterium | reverse complement strand
CTCGTCGATGATCTGCATCGCCCGCACCTTGGGCGCGCCACTGACCGTCCCCACCGGCAGCGTCACCCGAAGCGCATCCCAGGCGCTTAGCCCATCACGCAGCTTCCCCGTCACCGTCGACGAGATGTGCATCACATGGCTGTATCGCTCGATCGTCATCAGCTCCGCCAGCTCGATCGAACCGGGCTGGGCTACTCGACCCACGTCATTGCGGTGCAGGTCCACCAGCATGATGTGCTCGGCGCGGTCCTTGGGATCATCTAATAGCTCCCGGCCTAACGCCTCATCTTCTGCCGCGTCTTGCCCACGACGGCGCGTCCCCGCAAGGGGCCGACTTGTCACCAGCCCGTCCTCCACCTTGCACAAGATCTCCGGGCTCGATCCGACAAGCATCCCGCCGTCGATCTGCAGGTAGAACATATAAGGCGACGGGTTGACCACTCGCAGCGAACGATAAATATCAAACGGATCGACGGCCGTGGTCAGGTCGAAACGCTGGCTGGGAACGATCTGGAAAGCGTCCCCGGCCGCGATGTATCGCTTGCAGACCTCAACCGCTTTCTGATACCCCCCGGCCCCAAGCGTGCTGGTCGGCAGCTTCGGCGCAGGCGAGTCCAGGTCGATGTGACCGGTGGCTAATTCCCTGCCCCGCTCGTCGATGTGCGGCTGCATCAATTGGCCGCAGAGCTCGGTCAGCCGCGCCTGCCCAGCCTGATAGGCCGACTCGACCGTGTCGTGTTCATCAACCAGCACATGCGTGATCACCAGCAACGATTTCTGCGCCTGGTCGAAGACCACGACCTCGTTGTAGAGCTGCATGTGCAGGTCGGGCAGGTGGCGGTCGTCCGGCGGCGGCGAAGGGAGCTTCTCGCCTTCCAGATACCGCACCGTGTCGTACCCCGCATAACCAACCCACCCGCCGGTGAATTCCGGGAGACCCGGCACATCCACGGGCTTCCACGCCGACGTGATCCGATCCATCTCCAGCAACGGGTCGTCACTGTGAAAAGCTTTTGACTTCGACGGGTCGCGGTGGTCTCGGTAGGCCACATCGTGCCCGCGGGCGATCACCTCGGCGATCGGCTGGGCCCCCAGGTAGCTGTACCGGCTGATCTGATCGCCACCGACCACCGATTCCAAGAGGAAGCTGGGGGCCATCCGGTCGTCGCCCTTGACCAGCCGACGGTACGCCAACACCGGCGTCAGGGTATCGCTTAGCAGCCTCATATAGACCGGTATCAGCAAACGCTCCCCCGGGCCCATTGGCGTCTGGGCCAGGCTTCGTAAGGTCTCTAGATCGGGCTGGCTCTGCGTCATATCCACCATCGCTGGGCTTAGGGTCCGTCCTGACCGGCTGGGGCAGACACTTTGCCGGAACTTTCGTGCCCATCCCGATTTGGGGGGCCGGTCATTGGCCGATAGTCTATAAGGGTCGGCCCCGGCCCGCACCCCCGGCCCGCACCCCGGCCTACACACCCGGCGACACGCCGACAGGGAAGCCATCGGATGAAGATCGACACGTTCCTTGCCCATTACCACATCGGCGAAAACCCTTTCGGGGCCGAGGAAGCCCGCCACGACCCGGTTTTTGATCGGCTGATCGAGCGGGACCTCTCGCACCCCGAGTTCGCCAAAGTGCTGGGCCAGGTCGACCGCCCGGGCACCAGTGTCGTCTTCGGCGAAAAGGGCAGCGGCAAGACGGCCATCCGGATCATGCTCGCCAACCAGATCGCACGACACAACGCCGATCACCCCGACCGCTTGGTCCTGGTCGTCCCCTACGACGACCTGAACCCCGTGCTGGATCAACTCTTGATAGCTTGCGGTGGGAGCCTCGAGGCAACGCTGGATGAGCTTCGGCTGGAAGATCACCAGGACGCGATCCTGTCGATCGCCGTCACCCGACTCAACGATGCGATCCTCGGCGAGCAGCCCGAAGACCCGACCCCAGGAACCCAACCGGCACACACTTGGCGTGAACTCAAGAAACTGCTGCGCAAGCTGCCAAGACAGACTCGCCTTAATCTGGCGGTGCTGTCGGCGCTTTATGACCAGCCACGGACCGGCTCGGTGGTCAGCCGCTGGCGTAAGCTGCGCGGCAGGCTCGGCCTGGGCTGGCAGAGGCCTGTGCCCTGGGCGAAGGTAGGCGTAGCATTAGCCCTCCTTGCCGCGATCGGTGTCGGTGGCGCTGGGATCTTGGAGGAAAATACAGACACTAGAACACAGTGGCTGCTATATGGTCTGGGTATATGTTTCGCAGGTGCCATCATTTCAGGAATGACGTGGATCGTTTCTCTTGCTCGGCGTTCGATGCTAAGCAAGAGCATCCTATCGCAGATGCCCGCGGTTAAACGTTCGCCCTCAGATTTATCATCCATACTTGAAGAGCTAGGGACGTCCGGCCTGTCTGGCCAGCCGATACCGATGGATCGTTCCAAGGACGGCAGTGAAAGCCGGTACCAGTTGACCCGCCGGTTCATGGAGGTGTTGTCCGGGCTGGGGTACGCAGGACTCGTCGTGCTGGTTGATCGTGTGGATGAGCCGACGCTTATTCATGGCAAGGCAGACAGGATGCGTGCCGTCGTCTGGCCGATGCTCGACAACATGTTCCTTCAACAGAAAGGTGTCGGGGTCAAGCTGCTGCTGCCGTTGGAGCTTCGGCAACTGATCCACCGCGAGTCTCCAGCTTTCTTCGAAGAGGCCCGCCTGGACAAGCAGCACCTCGTGGACCGCCTGACCTGGTCGGGATCGACCCTGTACGACCTGTGCACCAGCCGCCTGCATGCATGCCAGGTCCAAAGCGTCACCGAAACAGCCCCGGCGTCTTCTGACTCCCCCGCGGACCCGGACAAGCTCATCCAACTGATGGACCTGTTTCAGCCGGACGTCTCCCGGGACGCGGTGATCGACTCCCTGGACCAGATGCAGCAGCCACGCGACGCTTTCAAGTTCCTCTACAACCTGATCCAGGAACACTGCCGACTAAGCCCCGAAGACGACCCCAGCTTCAAGATCGCTCGGATCACACTCGACAACGTCCGCCGAGCTCAAGCCCAGCGAGTCCAAGACCTTCACCGCGGTCTATCGCCAGCGTAGCCAAACCCATCTGTTGATCAATTGCGCAATTCCTCTGGCCAACACCTGTTTTGCCTAGTTTGCGCGCATCACGAAACCGGTCTGTTTTCGACCCTTCGATAATCATTATCCATAGGCCTATGTTAGAAGCCTGATTATGAGACGGGTAAACAATACCACCCAACCAATCCCTGTATCCGGGTAGTTTGGCACGGGTATTGCCGATGTTCAGTAGGCAACCGGCCGCTATCGGTCGGTGGAAATAATGAAACATACACTCTGGAAGGACCTGTTAATGTCAATCACACCACGCTTCAATTCACGGACATGCGCCCCGGCACTGGCGGCATTGATGTGTATACCGTTCTTACCGCAGACTTCTCAGGCCGCAGAGGCCGATGGCGTCTCGGTGGACATCAGCATCGACTTTGTCACCGAGTACTGGTTCAGAGGCATCGGGCAGGAAAACGAAGGGCTGATCGTCCAGCCCGGCTTGACGCTGACCTTCGACCTGTTCGAGACCAGCGGGGGTGCCGTCGTCACCGGGTACATCGGTTCGTGGAACAGCTACCAGGACGCGACCGCCGGCAACGAATGGTTCGAGTCGGACATGATCGGCGGGTTTAATGTTGCTCTACCAAGCGGCGACTCGGTCGACATCTCGTATATCAATCTCTACAACCCCGCAGGCAACGGCATCTTCGCGGAAGA
>JAJDCT010000099.1 GCA_029260695.1 Phycisphaeraceae bacterium | reverse complement strand
TTGGGCCGCGACGACGTTAGATAAGACAATCTGCCCGTCACGGACGACCGAGCCTGCCGTTTCGTCGCAACTGGTTTCCAGGCCGAGGATCAGTGTCAAGGCTGGGTCGCCGGCTGGGGGGTGGGGGCGGGCGTCGGTGGTGCTGCTTCAACCTCCACTTCAACCTTTACTTCCGATTCAAGTTCATCTTCGGCCTGCTCTTGAATCTCTACTTGTTCGTTAATCTCTTCATGAACCTCTTGCTGCAACGCCGGTGCTTCGGTGGCGGGGGCTTTGGGTTCAGGCGATCCGGGCGTCACCGCCTCGGGGGCTGCTGGCGGCTCTGTTGTCTCTTGGGTATCCAGGGCTTGGGGTTCATCGGCTTGATCGGCTGGGGCTGCGTCATCGTCACTAGGCACGGCCTCGCCGGCCTGCTCATCCGATTCGGCTTGGTCATCGCCATCGGCCAACTCCGCTTCGACGCGGTGCAACTCTTCGAGCAGCAAACCGCGGCGTCGCACGAGTTGTTCGCGTTCGCGCAGGCGGACCAGTTCTTCTGCGTTGGCCAGCCCGACGGTGGGCCAGGTATCGGTTTGGACCTTCCACAGGACGGCCCGCAGGGCGGCGGCGAGTTGGGGGTCGTGCAATGTATTTTCGATGTGGTCGGGTGTGACTTCGGCGCTGGCGCTGTGGCCGTTGTCGGCTCGGATGGTGTCCGCTTCCCGGCGAGCTTTGATCATTTTTTCGTATTGCTCGTAGGTCATCGGGACATAGGCGCCCTCGTCGGGGTCGACGCCCCAGACCTCGGCGTCGGGCTTGCGGTGTATGTTCCGGCCGCTGGGCAGGTAGTAGTAGGCCCCGGTGAGTTTCAATGCGCCCAAGCCGCTGTCGAGTCCGCGGACCTGTTGGACGCTGCCCTTGCCGAAGGTGCGCGTCCCGACGAACAGGGCCCGCTTGTTGTCGGAGAGCGCGCCTGTCACGACCTCGGAGGCTGAGGCGCTGCCTTCGTTAGCCAACACCACCAGTGGTGTGTCGGGCATAACCGTGTCTTCATCGGAGTCGAAGACCTGCTTGGGCCATTTTCGACCTTCCGTGGAGACGATCCGCTTGCCACCGGTGAGGAACATGTTGCTGACCTCCACCGCGGAATCCAGCAGGCCGCCGGGATCGAAACGCAGGTCCAGTATCACGCCCTTTGCGCCCTGTTCGTTGAGTTCACCGAGGGCCGATCGCAGTTCCTCGGCTGTCTTGTCGGTGAATTGGGAGATGCGGACGTACCCGACTTTGTGGGTCGGGTCGAGCATGAAGTCGTAACTCTGGTCGGCCGAGCGTCGTGCGCCGCGGACGGTCTGGACCTTGATCTGTGCGCGGGTGATGGTGATGTCCAGTTCTTCGCCGGTCTCGCGTCGGACACGCAGGATGACATCGGTCCCGGCCTCGCCCTTGATCCGTTTGATGACGTCCATCTGGCTTTCGTCCTGGGTCGTCTCGCCATCGACTTCAAGGATCAGGTCGCCGGCCATGATGCCCGACTTCCAGGCGGGGGAGTCTTCCAGGGGTGTGACAATCCGGGGTCGTCCGTCCTGCATGTCGATCTCTGCGCCGATGCCCGAGAACGAGCCTGTTAGCCGATCCGAGAACTGGTCCAGGTGCTCTGAGGGCACGAACACGGTGTATGGATCGTTAAGCGAGGCGACCATCCCCTGCACCGCGGCCTCGACGAGTTCTAACTGGTTGGGCTCTTCGACGTAGCTTTCAACCAGCTCGTGGCGTACTTCAAGCAGGAGGTCAAGCTGTTTGAAGGCATCGGCCTGCTTGGCGGCCCAGGCATCGGTCAGCGTGATCATCAATGCGGTGAGGACCACGATGAAGGTCAGACGCCAAGCGGTAGATTTGATCATTACGGTGTTCTCGTCAGGGGTAAGCGTAAACGGCTATCGGGTCAGTCGGTGATTGTAGGCGTGGTATCGACGGGCATCAAAGGCTCAGCTGTGTTTGAGCGTGGTTGGTGGTCCGTGGGTGATAGGGATAACGATTGAAATACGTGGCCATCAGGACGGGTCAATCCCCCGGCAAAGCCGGTGGCTGAGGGTCAAGCACCGCCGGTGAAGTACACAGAATCCGTATGACTTGGATGTCGGTGGCGTGAGTTCAGCCCGATGGGGGTGGTCCAACCGGCGTGCAGGGCGTATGCTGGCGTGATGGCGCGGACACATGTGATGTTTATCTGTAATAGCTGCGGCGCGACGCAGGCCCGATGGATGGGCAAGTGTCCTGACTGCGGGGGGTGGGACACGCTCGAGGAGCACCGCGAGGCGGCTGGGGCGTCAGCGTCCGCGGACCGCCAGCGGGGGGAGTTGGTCACGAAGGCGGCGTCTGCGGTGTCGATCAAGGCGGTTGACACCCGGGCTGATGGTGTCGAACGGCTTGCGACCGGGATCGGAGAGCTGGACCGTGTGCTGGGTGGGGCCGTCAACGGGCAAGGGGTGCCGGCCAACGGCGTGTGTGGGATGGTCCCGGGGAGTGTCGTGTTGATCGGGGGTGATCCGGGGATCGGTAAGTCCACTTTGATGCTGCAGGCTGCTCATCAATTGGCCGACAGCGGCAAGCGAGTTTTATATGTGAGCAGTGAAGAGTCGGTGCAGCAGCTCCGGCTGCGAGCGCAGCGTCTGGATGCCGATGGGGCTGAGGATCTGTTTGTGCTGGCGGATACGAACCTGGCGCGGATTGTTGAGCAGGTGCGCAAGACGTCGCCTGACATGGTGGTGGTCGATTCGGTGCAGATGATCTACAAGGGCGACCTGCCGGCCGCGCCGGGCAGCGTGACGCAGCTTCGGGCCTGCTGTCAGGAGTTGGTATACCTGGCAAAGAGTGCGGGGATCGCGTTGGCGTTGGTCGGGCACGTGACTAAGCAGGGGCAGCTCGCCGGGCCGAGGCTGTTGGAGCACATGGTCGACGCGGTGTTGTACTTCGAGGGGGATCGGTACCACAGCCACCGTGTGATCCGGGCGATCAAGAACCGTTACGGGACTACGCTGGAAGTTGGGTTGTTTGAGATGACCGACAAGGGGCTGAGCCCTGTGAGTGATGGCAGCGGTCTGCTCGCCAAGGAATATCAACGTCGGCCGGGGAGCGTGGTGTGTCCGGTGCTGCAGGGTTCGCGGTGTCTGCTGGTTGAGGTCCAGGCACTCACGGCCACGGGTTTTTTAGGTGCCGCCAAGCGGAAGGTCAGCGGGGTCGACTCGAATCGTCTGGCGATGCTGATCGCGGTGCTAGAAAAGCGTGGCGGACTGCGGCTTGCGGACCAGGACATCTTTGTCAGCGGTGTCGGGGGTGTGCGGGTGACTGAGCCGGCGGCGGACCTCGCACTGGCGATCGCGATCACGGGCGCGCATTACGACAAGCAGACCGAGGCCGGGACTTGCGCGGTCGGGGAGATCGGCCTTGGCGGGGAGGTCCGCCATGTGCAGCAGCTGGGCCAGCGTATCAACGAGGCGGCCCGTCTGGGATTTAATAAAATCATCTGTCCGCCGACCGACACCAAGGCCCCGAAGGGTGCGGAGCTGTTGCCGGTCAAGACACTGGACCAGGCGATCGGGTTACTCAGCTAGATAATTAGAACGAGAGTCGCATGGCAAATCGATCAGGGATAAGGCTGTTCATCTGGGGTGTGTTGCTGCTTGGGTATTGCGCCCCGGCGTCTGCGCAGATGCTGGCGGGGCCTTGGCTGGTTGAATCTGAGATGAAGATCGACGCGGCGCGCAAGACCGACCTGCGTGTGATCGTGCTGGATGAATCTGGGCGGCCTGCACGGGGAGTCAAGGTGCGGATCGAGCAGACACGCAGCGCGTTTCATGTTGGTTTGGTTTTGGAGGAAAGCGGGTGGCCTAAGCAGGGATTGGGGGCGGGGACGCACACCGAGTTCTGGCGCTGTTTTAATGCGGTTTCGCTGGAAGAGATGACGGGCTGGCCCTCGCTGCAGACGGGGGAAGGTGCGGGGCTTGATCCGGTTGGGGTAACCCGGATCGAAAATGTATTGAATGAGGCCGTGCCGCGGGGGATGTTTGTGCGTTGGGGGCCGATGGTATCCGCTGATGCCGGTCGGCTTCCGGGTTGGGTGGGGGAGTTGTCAGGGCAGGCGTTGGTAGACGCGGTGGCCGGGTACGGCGATCTGGTATGGCAGCGTTTTGGGGGGCGTATCGATCATTACGATGTGTATACCCAGACGCTGGACCACGGCTTTGTCGGGGCCCGGACCGGTGCTGCGGTGATCCGTCGGCTTTATGAACGTGTCCCGGTTCAGAGCCCAGACGCGCAGGCCTGCGCCCGGTTTGATGACGTGCTGGCGCTGGGCAGGTTCCAGAAGATGCAACGCCGGCTTACCGCGATGAGTGAGGCGTTTATTCCGGTCCAGACCGTGGCGATCAATCAGAGCTTCGGGGGCACGCTTGAGAGGCGGTCGCTGGTCCGGACATTATCGAAAATCGATCAACTCAAGGGCCCCGTCGTCATCGGCGGCCTGGCGGTTGGTGGTGACAGTGAACTCAACGCCGCGATCAATCTGGAGATGGTGCTCCGCACGCTGATGGAACATCCCAACGTCGAAGGGGTATGGTTTGCGAGTCTAACGCCGGGCCTGGCTGTCGAACCCAGCAGCGCACTGCTGGATGAGATGGGCCTGCCCACGCCTTCCGGGAAATTGATTGACAGCCTGTTTTACGGCCTGTGGCGTATTGACATCGACACCCAGACTGACGAGTTGGGCAACGTTCGGGCCAGGGTCTTTCCCGGAGCCTACCGCGTCACCACTAAGCTCCCCGATGGCGTGGAGATTGTCACCGAGGTGTGGGTGGAGAAGTCAAACGACCCTCGTGTGGTGCTTCTCGAGCCGATGCGTCCAGGGGTGTTGATTGGGGCGCAAGGCGAGTGATGAGGTTACGGTTGAAATTCGTGTGGTGGCTGGATGTCTGGGGGTCGTCATACGGATCACGATCAAAACTCGTGCCCATCATCATGGCCAATCCCGCGGCAAAGCCGGGGGCTGAGGGAAAAACTGCCACGGATGAATCAAGCAGAATCCGTATAACCCAAGCAAAGCGGGGGGAGGGCTTGCCAGAGAATCGCTGCGATAGCCTACGGTTCGGCGCGGATTACTTCGACGAAGTGTTTGGCTGTTTCGCCGCAGCCGTCTTTGAGTTGGTGGCGGCAACTGAAGCCGCAGGCGACGACCACGGTGTCATCGTGCTTCTCGCGGACGGCGGGGAAGAGGCGTTGTTCTCCGATCTTCATCGATAGGTCGTGGTGTTCGTAGCCAAATGAGCCAGCCATCCCGCAGCAGCCGGAGTCTATCTCTCGGACTTCGACGCCGGTGTGTTTGAGCAGGTGTTTTGTGCCGTCGCTGGTGAACAGGGCTTTCTGGTGGCAGTGGCCGTGGACCAAGGCGTCTTTGATGTCGCAGACGAGTCGGCCTTGCAGTCGCCCCGCGTCCAGCTCTTCGGCGAGGAACGTGTCGATCATCTTGATCTGTCCG
>JAJDCT010000098.1 GCA_029260695.1 Phycisphaeraceae bacterium | reverse complement strand
GCTCAGCGACACCGCCCGTTCGGCGGGCACCGACGCGATCGTGCAAGAGGTAAGCCGATCGGTTGACGACGCGATGCTTGCCAGGGCCTTCGACCGGGTCTATCGGCGGGTCTGCGTGGGGGCGGTCCGTGTCCGTAGCGCAGATTATCAAATACACGCCGTGTCCGCCGGCGAGGGCTGGGAACTGGCGCGGGGCGATGGCGGATTGATCGAACGACGGCAGCATGACGAGGTTTTTTCGGAATTGAATCTCCGGTTCACCGAGAACCAGCCTACGGGTGCTCTTGGGATTCAGCCGGAGGTCGGGTTCGAGTCCGCCGACATCGATCGTGTGTTGATTAGTTGCCGAGGCGATGCCAGTTGGGCGCGGGTCGGGTTCAATGTCGTGCGTGCCGGCCAGCTCTACCGTACCTCAGAGGTGATCAATTTTTCGGACCACCGCTGGCGTGAGATTCAACTCCGCTGGCAGGACGGCTTAGCGGACCCGATGCAGCGCCGCATCTATTATTGGCTCAAACCCGTCGGTCCGGCCCCCGAAGGAAGCCCGCCGTTTTCCATCGAGATGACGGTGACCCCAAACAGCCTTACGGGCGCCTGGACGGACAAGGTGCTGCACCAGTACCGGGCCGTGTTCCGCGAGATACCGTTCGGCCGATACATCATGACAAGCTTGTCGCTGAGTATCCTCAGCATCGTCTTGATGGTGTTTGCCTCCACGCTGTCCGCCTACGCCTTCGCGAGGCTGCACTGGCCGGGCCGCGACCTGTGCTTCGTCATCATGCTGGCCACCATGATGATCCCGCCGCAGGTGACGATGATCCCATCGTTTCTGATCTTCAAATCGATCGGCTGGTACGACACGCTGTTGCCGCTATGGGCGCCGGCGATCTTCGGCACGCCGTTCTTCATCTTCCTGCTCCGCCAATTCCTCATGACGATCCCCAGAGACCTTGAGGACGCGGCGCGGATCGACGGCTGCGGGTTCCTGCGTATCTACTGGCACGTGATGGTCCCGCTAGTCACGCCGACGATCGCCATCATCGCGGTTTACACGTTCATCGCGACGTGGAACAACTTCATGGGGCCGCTGATCTACGTCAACGACGACCGGCTATTCCCGCTGGCGATGGGCTTGTTTAAGTTCAACCTTCGTGCCGGCAGCGACGTGGGTCTGATGATGGCGGCGGCGTTTATCATGACCATGCCGATCATCATCCTGTTCTTTTTCGTGCAGCGGTACTTCATCCAGGGGGTCACCCTGACCGGGATGAAGGGTTAGGTCGGGGCTTGAGTTCCCAGGGTGTGGTGGCGCAAACTAATTGTGGACAATCACTTACAGCCCGACAAAATGTCTTGATATCGCTGTATGCGGATTTTAGTAGCCACGGGGCTAAGGCGGGGTACAGTAAGGTGTGGCATTGTGGGTATTCCTGCTCGTAAGCCGTAGGGACTTGAGTACGGTTTAGCTTTGATCTCCGATCGCAGGGTGGACGACCGGCGTGAGTACAGGCTTGTTCTGTTTTGTTTTTGTGAGAGGGAGAATGCTGTGGATTTACAGTGCGGGGCGTTAAGGCGTCTTCGATCAGTCACTATCCCAATGATCGCGGCGGTTGTTGTGTGGATGGGATCGGCTTCGGCCTCGGCGGTGGTGTTCACCAACGTGACAGCAGCAGCCGGGATCACTCATGTCCAGAACGCGGGCCTCGGAGCGGGGCAGCTGGTCATGACCGGAGGCGCGGCCGCGGGCGACTACGACAACGATGGTCTGGTGGATATCTTTGTTACCCGCCTGGACGCATCCGACATCCTTTACCGCAACAAGGGTGACGGCACGTTCGAAAACGTGTCCACAGCCGCTGGGTTCACCGCCAACCTCCAGACCAATGCGCCGGCCTGGGGGGATATCGATAACGACGGCGATCTGGACCTGTACGTCACCGCCGGAGGCGACACACGGTTCTATATGTATATCAATGACGGCAGCGGCCACTTCACCGAGCAGGCCGCTTCGCGCGGCGCCGACATCGCCGGGGTGTCCCGTTACGGCCAAAGCGCTACGTTCGGCGATTATGACGGCGACGGGTTCCTGGATATCCATACCAACGACTGGGGCAACCAAATTGCGGATAGCACCTCGCGGCTGCTACGCAACCTCGGCGCCGCGAACCCCGGCCACTTCGAGGACGTCACCGCCGCCGCCGGGCTGGATGTCTACCGCGCCTCCGCTTTCCACGGCGGCGGGACCGACACCCGGACATACCGCTTCTCATCGACCTTCACCGACCTGGACCGCGACGGACTCCCGGACCTCGCTATCGCCGGCGACTTCACCACCAGCCAGGTCTTCTGGAACAACGGCGACGGCACGTTCACAGACGGCACGCTCGCGGCAGGCGTCGGCACCGGTGAGGATGCCATGGGGCTGACCATAGGAGACTACGACGGCGATGGACTCTTGGATATGTTCGTGACGAATCTGGTCAATGTGCCCGGCCAGATCGAAGACCACAGCGGCAACCGCCTCTTCCGTAACAACGGCGACCGCACCTTCTCCGACCAGACCGACGCCGCGGGGGTCCGGGACTCGGGGTGGTCATGGGGAACCACCTTCCTTGATCACGACAACGACGGCGACTTAGACCTGGCTGTGACCAACGGCTGGCCTTTTTCTTTCGACCGGTCCCGCCTCTACCAGAACGACAACGGGGTGTTTACCGACATCTCCATCGCCTCGGGGATCACGGATGGGGTGTGCCCATGTTCCGGTCAGGGGGATCAGGGCCGCGGGCTGCTCAGCCTCGACTACGACAACGACGGCGACCTGGACATCTTCATCACCAAGAACGGCGAAGAGGCCGTCCTCTACCGCAACGACGGCGGTGACGACAACGACTGGCTTAGGATCAGTGTCGAAGGGACTGTCTCCAACCGAGACGGCATCGGGACATTTATTACCATTGACCCGGACATCAATGTCGTGGGCGACGAGATGGTGCGGGAGATCGGTGCCGGGAGTAATTTCCTAAGCCAAAACGAATTCGCCGCTCACTTTGGGCTCGGCCTCAACGCCGCCTCCATCGACCTGATTACCGTCGTCTGGCCTAGCGGCACGGTGCAGGAGCTGAGCAACGTATCCGTCAACCAATTGCTGAACCTGGTCGAGATTATCCCCGGTGACCTCGACGGTGACGGCTTCGTCGGCATCACCGACCTCAACATCGTCTTAGGCAACTGGAACCAACTTGTACCCCCCGCGAATCCCCTGGCCGATCCATCCGGCGACGGGTTCATCGGCATCGAAGACCTCAACCTCGTCCTGGGCAACTGGAACGTTGGCACACCGCCGCCGCTGGCTGAGGCGTCGGCCACGATACCCGAGCCGGGGTCACTTGCCGCATACCTCACGGGCGTGCTTACATTAAGCGTGCGACGACGCCGTACGACGTGTATACGCCGTCAGAGTCACAGTTAGTAATCAGGACGTCAGGGGCTAGTCTTTCCAGAGCATCTCTCACACAGTGGTGGCGGCTTGATGACATCAAGACGCATGAGTGGCTGTTCACACACGGCAAGTCACGTCGTTGCATGCCGGGCTGAGGTCATGCGTAGCTGCATGGAATCAACGCGTACTGACAGCCATGGGGATATGTTGCCTGGCATGGCAAGTGGTCATGGCAAGCACGAGGATTAACTCTAATACGATCAGACACATAGCAGAGAGAATAGTTGATGACATGTGTAACTTTACATGATGGATGGCGGCTTACGGTTGCGGGTGGGCAAGAGGCGGTTCCTGCCGACTTGGCCGATCGCTTGTTGAACCAGGGGGTTCCTGCGTCGGTGCCGGGCTGTGTCCACACCGACCTGATGGCCGCGGGGCTGATCCCTGACCCGTACTTGGGGTTCAATGAAAAGCAGTTGCAGTGGATCGGGCACGTTGATTGGTTGTACTCTTGCCGATTCGAAGCCCCCGAGGGGCTGTTTCAAGCGGACAGGATTGATTTAGTCTGCGAAGGCCTCGATACGATTGCCCGGGTCGAGATGAATGGCACCATGATTGGCCAGGCTGCGAACATGCACGTTGAGCACAGAGTCGATGCCCGGGAGGCGTTACGCGCAGGCACTAATGAATTGACAATCCAATTCGCATCCGCGCTGAATTACGCCGCGGAGATGGAACGACAGCTGGGTGTTCTGCCTAATGCCGGGAAAGGCAGTAATCCGTTTCAGGCGCACAACATGATCCGGAAGATGGCGTGCAATTTCGGGTGGGATTGGGGCCCCGTCTTGGTTACGGCGGGCATCTGGAGGCCCATTTACCTTGAGGCGTGGAGCGGCGCTCGTATCAAGTCCGTTCGGCCACTGATTACCCGGGCGGATCCGGACCACGCCACGATCGATCTGCATGTTGACACCCAATGGGCTACGAACAACGGATTGGATATCGGATACGAGATGCGCGATCCGGACGGCCGCGTCGTCACGTCAGCGTCCTCTCGGTTTAAGGCCAATGACGCCCCGCGCTTCCAGATAGATGTAAAGGCCCCCCAGCGGTGGTGGCCCGTGGGTCACGGCGATCAACCGTTGTACACGCTGTGCGTGAAACTCACTGATCACGACGGCCACACCATCGGTGAGGTGCAACGGCGTATCGGTCTGCGCGTTGTGTCGTTAGATGCAAGCAAGGATGCCGATGACCGCGGTGCGACTTTTGTGTTGAAGGTCAATGGCAAGCGGATTTACTGCAAGGGCGCCAATTGGATCCCCGACGATTGCTTCCCGCATCGTGTGACTCCACAGCGATACCGCCAACGGATCACACAGGCACACGACGCCAACATGAACATATTACGGGTCTGGGGAGGTGGGATATACGAGTCCGACGCCTTCTATGACATCTGCGATGAACTGGGCGTAATGGTGTGGCAGGACTTCATGCTTGCATGCGCATGCTACCCGGAAGAAGAACCCATCCGATCGTTGTTCGAGGAAGAGGCCCGGTACAACATCACCCGCTTGGCACCGCACCCCAGCCTGGTCCTATGGAACGGCGGCAACGAGTGTATCTGGGCCACGTTCGATGAAGACGACGATTGGTGCGGGGTACGTACATCGGGGTCGCGTACTTGGGGCCTGGGCTACTACCTTGATCTCTTCCCGGGACTTATCCGTGAGCTCGACCCGTCAACGCCGTATTGGCCCAACAGCCCGTATTCCGGGTCTATGGATATCCACCCGAACACAGACGAGTCGGGCAACGCCCACGTGTGGGATGTGTGGAACGGCCAGGGCGACTACCGAAACTACCTTGCACACCGGCCCCGCTTCGCCAGTGAATTCGGGTTCCATGGGCCGCCTACATGGCCGACCATCGAACAATCTGTGCCGTCTGATCATTGGCGGTGGGACTCTCCGGGGATGATCCATCACAACAGGCACGATGGAGGGCAGGAGTTGGCCAATGCGCGGATGGCGGACTATTTCGACCCACCCGACAACTTCGACGACTGGCTCTACCTGGCCCAGTTAAATCTAGCTCGGGCGCTGACGTTGGGGTGTGAGTGGTTTCGTGCCTTGTCGCCTTGGAACTCGGGCACGTTGTACTGGCAGCTCAACGATTGCTGGCCGGTTGCGAGTTGGTCGGCTATCGATAGCGGTGGGCGACGAAAGCCCCTGTGGTATGCGACACGCCGAAGCTACGCAGATCGTCTTATCACCATCCAGCCATGTGAGGCGGTCCCGGCTGATCAGGCGGTGGGTCCCGTTGCGGTGTACCTTCACAACGATCATGATGAGCCGTGGATCGGAGAATGCACGATCCGTCTTATAGGGATGACAGGGCAAGCCCTTGGCCGTCACGCCGAGCCGGCGAAGGTCGACCCTCGAGGTTCCCAGCGACTGCTGGTCCCACCTGGATTCCACCACCGATATGAGACGTTTATTGTGGCAGACCTTGGCGAAGCCCGGTCTTTCTGGTTCCCCGATCGCGACAAAGATGTGGTGTATCCCGCGCCTAAGTTCGACACACAACTCGTCCGGCACGACTCACGGATTCAACTGACCATTACCGCACGAACACTTCTGCGCGATCTGGCGATATTCCCGGATCGTCTCGACCCCGACGCGTTGATAGATGACCAAATCATTACACTCTTGCCCGGGGAATGTCATACGTTCACCATCACGACTCACCGACCTCTTGAGGCTCAGGAACTCACAACCCGCCCGGTGCTCCAGATGGCGAATTACTTCGGGAAATGACCTGAGCCTGACCTGCTCCACGGTGTCCCCAGCGGACGTGCCTGTCTGCACGAGCAACTCGGCTAGGGAGTTCCTCGCTTGGCGGGAATGGCCACGTCTACGGCAGGAAATCTGGCCTCGCCCAAGACGTAGCCCGTTCGGCGGACCTGCGCTAGACAGGCTCCAAGGCGGGAGGATGGCGGGGTGAGGGCTGGTGTGAGGTGGTATGCAGTGGGGTCACTCCAAGTCGAGGTTCCACAAAGGGATCTCCCCAGGGGGACGCGCTAGTGCAACCCAAACGAGCCTGCCGTCCTAATCGGTCAGTGTGCTAGCCCTTAGCCCCAGGACTCTCGTCTGAGATCGAAGCCCTCAGCAGGCACGGGGTTCGCTGTCAGCTGGGGAGGAAGCCAGGAAGGATCTCGCTGCGTGAGACCCTATGCAGTTGCGTTGCTGGCCCTCTTGCTGGGGCTCAGCCGCGCTCCCGGGGGGGAGCCGGACGCCGATTTCCCGCCGGCCAGGCGCGTCGTGGGCGTATTTGCCTGGCAAGACCGGAACGGCCGCGCCACCGGAGAAGAGGTCCGGATCCACTACGACAGCGCGGAGCAATCACTCGGCCTGCGGGGGAGGATAGCCGGCAAGCAGATCGACGAGGCTGTCGGGTTCTTTCGGCAGGACAAGGGCCACTGGGTGTTTTTTGTCCACCCCCGTCAGCCACAGGCGCCGAGCGCTTCGACTGGCCTAGTAGCGGCCGTCGCGAGGGACCACCTGACCGCCCGCGCTTGGCCCCCGGCCCTGCGGCCCGGCTTGGGGGTAGTCAGCAATGACGTATTGAGGCTCTGGACCGCCTCGCCAGCGGGCAACATGCCCACCAGGAAGGTCTTGAGACGCGACGAGCGAATCCTCCTCTTGGGTAGGCCCCGAGGGGAGATTCAACAGGTCCACACGCCATTCGGCACGCGAATAGTGCACACGGGTGGACTCACCCGG
>JAJDCT010000097.1 GCA_029260695.1 Phycisphaeraceae bacterium | reverse complement strand
ATGTCCCGCTGCAGCTCCTTCTGCAAGGCCGGGTAGTAGTGCTCGGTGTAGAAAAAATACTGTGCCACGTCCTCGTCGATCAGGAAGACCTGGTCGTCCTTGATCGTTGGCATCAGCAGCAACCTGCCCTGCGTGAAGTTCCGCAGCCGAAGCGACTGGTGCGTGGCATTGAGTTGTACGGTGTTCTTAACGACCACCGCCCGACGCAGCCGGCGCATGTCTCGCTCATCCTTTAGAAGGATCGTGAACCGTCGGCGACCCTGCGCATCCGGCTGGTTGAGTTCCCACAACTTCGCTCCCCAGGCATTGCGGTCCTGGGAGCCCGCCGGGTCCGCGCACTGCACCAGCTTGATTTCGGGCACCGGCTGCGTCGGCGCGTCTTTCGCACCGCCAAAAACCTGCTCGGTAAAGATGATCGCCACCGCCTGGTCACCCAACCCATCAAACAACCCGCTTTCTTCTTGCAGGAACCCCGGCTCCTCCACCCCCAAGCGGTCCTTAAGATACGGCTCGAGGAATTCGACCGAGAAACCCGCCGGGCTTTCAGGTTCATCTTTGAAGAAAATCATCCGTGACGGGTTGGCGTGGTCGTCGATCCCACGCCGCTTGATGACCTCGTACATCTGCCGGTACACAAGGATCCGCTCCCCGGGGATCCGATCATCCGCGTACCGGTCGAACGGGTACATCCCCGCCAAATCTGGCCGACGGCGCAGCACCTGCCCCGCCAAACCCAGCATCTTCTGCACCTGAAGGTTCTCAAACAGGAACCGCAAATCAAATACGTCCTCGGCCCGGATGCGGTAAGCGTCTCTAAACAGCTCGTTGTCAAAGCTGTCAAACGTGTCTTTGTCCTCCGGCAGGTTGCGGCCGACGATCTGGTCCTTCGGCAGGACGTACGGCGTGATGACGATGATCACCTCGCGCTTCAGACGCTCTTTCGTCGAGCTCTTGAACGCGTTGCCGATGATCGGCAGATCCCCCAGAAACGGCACCTTCTCTTCCAACTCGACGGTGTCCTTGCTGACCAGCCCACCGATGATGAACGGCGTGTTGTTGGCGATGCGTGTCTGGGTCTGCACACGCCGTGACGCGATCCGTGGCGCCCTGGCGAGTTCGTCCCCGGCGTTATCGACAATCACCAGGTCTTCGCCGGGCACCTGCGCCGAAACGATCGCATCGATCTGCATACTCACTTCTTCGCCGTCGGAGCTGATGCGCGGACGCACGTTCAGCAGGATACCCACCGGCAGGTACTTGAAATTGAAGCTGATCTTGTCCCCCCCCAACGTCCCGGTGACGCTCGTGGCGATCGGGATCTCCTCACCGACTCGGATCGACGCCTGGCGGTTGTCCAACGTCAACACACTCGGCCGCGAAAGAATCTCGGCCTGGCGGGACGTCACCAACGCCTTGATCTGCGCACGCCAGTGGTTGCTGATGTCCGCGATCGTGATGTCCAGCGTCGGGCCGCCCGCGATCGCTGGGAACCTGCCGAGTTGGACGTCTTCAACCCCGTCCAGTGTCGAGGTACTCAAGAACGGCGACTCCAACTCCCACTCCACGCCCAGTTGTTTCAACCCGGTCTCGGAAATCTCCAGCACCATCGCCTCGATCACGATCTGGCCCGCAGGCAGGTCGATTGAACGCTGGATCAGGTCCAGCACCTTGGCGTACTGCTCCGGCCGATGCGGGTGATAAAACACCAACAGGTGCATCAACGGCGAGGCGCTGGTCATGTTCGGCAGGTCCGTGGCCACACTCATCGTCTCGGCATTGGTCGCGCTGGACCCCCCGACCAGCCCCACCCCGTCGGGCCCCGGGACCAGCATCACCGCCGGCAGGCTCGCCGTATCCACCTGACCCGTCGGCTCGATGAGTGACGCCCGCCCCACCCCTTCACCCGTCTTCTTGTATTCGATCGTCTGGATGCCCAGGCTCTTAAGCACCGCAAGGCACCGGTCCGCCTCGATGTAACTCAACTCAATCCGTGCGGTTTTAAGATCGCCTGGACCCACGCTCTGGGCCCGCTCACGGCGAGACTGCGCCGCCGCCTCGACCATCTTGACCACCCGACCGATATCATCATTCGCAGCCGCCTGGCTGTCTCGGAGACTCTGACCGACCAGCCAGACCTGCCCGGGCTGGCTGACGAACGACCGGCTGCCGATCTGCAATAGATGCACACTTCCACCGTCGACCCGCGCCAAAGTCACGAGCCCGTCCAGGCCCTTGGGCGCTTCGGTTAGACGCCCAGACTCCTGATCGTCTGCCACCCGGTACCCAAGCTCCGCACGCACACGATCCACTACCACTTCGACCAATTCCCCCAACTCGTTACGGCTCATCCCCGGCTGCGCCAGCAACCTGCCGCCGCGCGCCCCAGCCCCCCCCGCTTCCGCCCCGGCGGAGGCCGGTTCACCGGCCGTCACAACGACCCCTTGCGCACCAATCTCTGACACCACTGCCGAAGTCATACCCGGTGTCGATGTCTGCGGTGTATCGCCCGACTCATCAGACGCCACCACCGTCACACTCAAACCACAAAGCACCATCAGGAACGGTGCGTACATCGGCTTACGGCCGTGGCCCAAGAAACATTGCATGAGCAAACTGACTCCGTTGATGTCAAGACCTCGCCAGGGCCTTGCTTGTCGAAAACGACTCGGTATCGAACCCATCGGGTGGGCCATCGTATGCGATCCGCCCCTTATCCAGGTAGATCACCTTGTCCACATGCCTCAGCAGTGCCGGGCGGTGGGTCACCATCAGCGTGGTCTTGCCCTTCATAAACTCAAGCACTTCCGGGATCAGTGCCGCCTCCCTCGCCTCGTCGATCGAAGAGGTCGCCTCATCCAGGATCAACACCTTGGGGTTCTTGAGCATCGCCCTGGCCAGCGTGATCTGCTGCTTCTGCCCACGCGACAAGCTCAACCCCGCATCTCCGACCATGGTGTCATAACCATTAGGCAGGCTAAGGACAAACTCCTGCATCCCGATCTGCTTAACAACCCCGATCACCTCGTCACGGCTGGCGTCGGGCCGAGCGTATCTCAGATTCTCTAGGATCGTACTGCTAAACAGGAACGTCTCTTGAAACGCGACACCGATCGCACCGCGCAGGTGCTTGAGTTGGAGCTGCTTGATGTCCACGCCGTCAAGCAGGACCTCGCCCTCGGTCGGTTCATTCATCCTCGGGACAAGGCTCATCAGTGTGCTCTTGCCAGCCCCGGATGCCCCGACAATCGCGCAGACCTGACCGGGCTCAACATCAAAACTAACCCCGCGGAGGACCGGCCCCCCGTCGGGATACGCAAAACCCACAGCCCGGAAGCTCAACCTCCCGTGGACCTGTGTCGGCGCGACCCGCGCGCCCTCGGGCTCGTCCGGGATCAGGTCAAGCACCTCATACGCCCGGTCGATGCTCGCGCTGGCGCGGGCCAGCTTGGACGAACCGCTCATCATGTCGATCACCGTCGGATACAGCATCCGGATGTACCAGAAGAACGCGATGAAATCCCCCGGCGCCAACGCCTTGCCCGCCGGCTGCCCCATCACCTGATACGCACCAAAACCAAACAGAAAAACCACCCCCAGGCCCACCAGCAGGTCCGCGAGCACCTTCTGCAAAACGTGATATCTCTGCCCACGCAGCTCGCTTCGGCGTGTCTGGTCGATCGACCGCTCAAAGGCAGCGTTCTCACGTGTCTCCCCGGCAAAACCCTTCACCACCTCAATACCCAGAAACTTCTCGATCAGGTTCCCCGTCGCGTCCGCCATGTGCCGCTGCGCCGCGCTGCTCGCCTGCTTGATCGGCCGTCGAAAATAGTAATACGCCGCGATGTGCATCGGCAGCACCACCGTCGACGCCAGCGCAAGCTGCCAGTTCATCGCATAGATCGTCGCCACAATCCCCACGAACAGCAGCACCGCTTGCACGAACGTAGGCAACTCGTTCTGGATGAACTGCTGGATCACATAGCTGTCATTCATCACCCGGCTGGAAAGCTGCCCGGGCTTGTTGCGGTGATAAAACCGCAGGCTCATGTGCTGTAATCTCTCGAACAAACGCTTGCGCAGTGAAAAACAAACGTCCTCACCCACCGTGACCGAGATGGTCTTGCCGCCGAAATACAACAGGTTCCGAAGCGCATACAGACCCAGCATCGCTCCTAACACCGTTAACAGCAGAAGCCAGTGCCCGTTGGGGAAAACCTCATCGAAAACCACCGCGATCAGTTGCGGGATGATGATATTGACCGCCGTGAGCCCGATGAGCATCAGGACCGCCGCCGTCAGCCTCAGCCTGTAGGGCCCAAGCAGTTCAGCCAGACGCGACAGCGCCGACACATCGTGCCCTCCCACCTCGCGATGGTCGGCCTGAACGCTCATGAAGGCCCCATCATACCATCCCAAACGCCCTCAAACACATTCCCAAACTCCGCTTAGATTTACAGACCCATTCAAGTTTTTTATCCCGAAACCCCTATCAGATGTGGCAACCCATGCCCCCCTCGGATATCCTATGTTCAGTGATACTTAGTTATGGTGCGCTTATGTGTGTAAAGCGCTTAACACGGGCGGTTTTTCGCTAAAATAGACCTCAGCAGGAACGACTAGAAATATGGTCATCAGCCAATGTAGACCTGATGCGCTCGGGGATAAACTCGACTGGATTATCGACCAGGCCCAGTCCATCCAGGATGCCCCCGACCAAGGTGAGAACCGCCGGATGCCCTGCGGCGTCTTCGCATTGGATAACCGCCACATCCTGGCCATGCCTCGCGACAACGGGGACAGCCGCTACCCCTACGGCCGGGACGGCATGAACTTCTGGGTCTACGCCTCGGGCTACATACACAGCAACGAGGGCCTCTTCTCTCACTTCATGCGCGCCGCCAACGGCCAAGAGCCCAACATCAGCTTCTTCGCCGGTCTACCCCGGACCACGGACAGTAACGCGCCGGACAACTTCGACCCAGTCCCGCTCTTGCCTGTCCCTAATATCACCAATAAGCAGGCAGCGGCTTTCCAACGCTACACCGTGCTATCCAGCACCGCCGCCTATTTCATCACCGCTTCGCAGACCCTCCGTTTCGCCGTACGCATCTTCGTTGCTCGCAACAAGGACATCTGCTTCTCGATCACCGCAGAAAACCTCGGCGGGGAAGACCAACCGCTCTACCTCTCCTCCTACTTCAACCCTTTCCTGCGCCACCAGATCTTCGAAGGCTCCGAAGACCCCTGGTTCAAACAGATCAACACACTGGAACACGACGGCGACACAACCAACAACGGGCCGCCGCCCCCGCAAGGGTTCCTTGTGCGCGTCAATGAAGATGTGGATAGAACACGCTCGGCCTCCAACTGGGGCATCTTCCGCCGGGCCTTTGCCACCGGCCAGCCACCACAAGACTCCCGGTACGAACAGACCACCGCTCGGCAAGCCTACGTCGGCGGCACACGCGGCAGCCTCCACACCGCCACCGCACTCACACACGGGACGTTCGGCAAATCCATTCCCGTCTGCACCTTCACCGACTCCGCCATCGCAGGGGATATCACTCACCTGACCCTCAAACCCGGCGAACGAACTCGGCTTGACATCGTTTTCAGCTTTACCAACAGCGACTCGCGGGCAAAACAACTATCCACACAACCCATCGATCACGTGGAGGTCGACAGCCAACTGGCAACCCTCGAACGCGACGACCACCACCGACACAGCACACTGAGCGTTTCCATCGGCCAGACCGAGCCCGGCGTCTTGCAACCCAGGGTCTTCGATGCCTTTGTCGAGCACCTCAAACGCCAGGTCGAGTTCTGCTCACTCATCAAGGGCTACGTACAACTCTCACCCAACTCGCTGATCGGTATCCGCGATGTCTGCCAGGCCATCGAGGCGATGTCCTCCTGGCGGCCACAACCCGCTCGCGACAAACTCATCGAAGCCCTTGGGTTCACCGCTCCCGACGGCCGTTGTTTCAGGCAGTACTCACTACCGCCCGGCAACGGCCACGCCGGCAGGATGGACCTGCGCCCCTTCATCGACCAGGGCGTCTGGGTCATCTCCTGCGTCGTCAGCTACCTCAAACTCACCGGGGACTTCGGCTTCCTGGATGAACCCGCCGGGTACCACCGCATCGTCGACGAGGACTCAGGCGCAGCAGCACCCGCGAACGAAACCGATAGCGTCCTGGATCACCTCTTCAAGATCATGCGCTACCTCCTGGACCACCGCGACCACGGCCACACGGGATGTATCCGCGCACTCTACGGCGACTGGAACGACGCCCTGGACGGCCTGGGTGTCAGCATGGACCCATCGCAAGCCTACGGCACGGGCGTCAGCGTCATGGCCACACTGCAGGTCTACCAGAACTGCCTGGAGATGATCGACCTCTTAAATACCACCGACCCCAAACTGCATGCCAAACGCATCGGTGCTTACCAGCAAGACGCAGACGCCATCCGTCAAGGCCTGCAGAACTTCGCCATAGCCACCAACGATCAAGGCGAAAAACGCATCCTCCACGGCTGGGGCGACCGCCGATCCTACCTCGTCGGTGGTTTCAATGACCCCGATGACACCGCCCGTGACGGACTGACCTCCAACGCCTTCTGGGTACTCTCCGGCATGCTCGAACACGACCCCGAACTGAGCCAGGTCATACTCGACGCGTTCGACCGACTCGACGGGAAGTACGGCCTGCTCACCTTCAACCCCGCATTCCCACCCGACGTCCGCGGTGTCGGGCGCATCGGCAAACTACCCCCCGGCACCGCCGAGAACGGCGCCGCTTACATACACGCCACCGCCTTCGCCATCATGGCACTCTTCCAGATGGGACAACCCAAACGCGCTTGGGAACAGCTCCTGAAGATCCTCCCATTCACGCCCGGCCACGACAATCTTTCGCACTCGCCATTCGTCATGCCCAACTCCTACGGCCACAACCCCGAGCTACTCATCGACGGCCAGAACATGAACGACTGGCAGACCGGCAGCTCCAACGTCGTACTCAAAACGCTCAACCGCTTTGTCTTCGGCTTCGAGCCCACGTTCGATGGCCTGTGGATCCAACCCGCCGGCTGGGCACCTTTCAAAAACTTCACCGCCACCGCAAACATCCGCCGCTGTGAGGTCCGCCTAACCTCCCACACAAACGCCGCGACGGACCGGGCCTTCACCATCAACGGCGAACCCGCCGAATCCATCTTCGACCCAACCATGGGCATCGACAAACTATGGATCCCCCCTCAGGCCCTCACAGAAAAATCGCTGGACATCCTGATCGAATCTTAATTGCGGCCACCCCCCGCTTGCGGCTTCGCCATCCCGCCACACCCAAAGCCCCAGCCCGTTACCGCCCCCAGTGACAAGGCGTGCTTCAGCACGCCGGTCCCCGCCGAAGCAACACCAACCCACCCGCCACTAACAACACCACCGTCCCCGGCTCGGGGATGTTCGCCGACACATCCGACGGCGGAGTGCCCGCGTTCCAGTTACCCAGCACTACGCTCAGATCCTCGATCCCAACGAAATCGTCACCGGACGGATCCGCCAGCGGGTCACCCGATGGGACGGTCTGGTTCCAGTTGCCCAAGACTATGTTCAGGTCCGTGATCCCCACGAAGCCATCGCCGTCGAGGTCGCCTATCAGGCCACCTTGGCGGATCGTCACGAACTGATCGCCAGCAATGGTGGACAGGTTGAAATTGGCAAGGCCACTGCCGGGCAGGGAGCGGAGGTTGTCCTGCAGAACACCGGTTCCGGAGAACTGGTTGGAGGTAAAATCGTGCCTGGCACCGTTGATGAAGGCGGTAACCTTGATATCGCCAGTGGGGCTACCGATAGCGGCCAGTGGCAGGGCGATCTCAATACCGGTGGTGACATTCTCCGGATCGCCGGAGTTGGAGAAGTCCGGGCCTGGTGTGGAGTTGACGCCAGCGATATTGGAGTTGTTGACCGCCATCAGCATCCCGATGGTGTTACTCATGTCGCCATGTCTACGGAGGTTTAGCAGATCATTGGTTGGGTCTAAGGGCTCGAATAATTCGTGCAGCGGGATATCATCGAGCGGATCTACTTGGGCGAACAGGTTGTTGTTCTGGTCTATTAGTGTCCCAGGCGTCAGGCCACGGGAAACGCCCGCGGC
>JAJDCT010000096.1 GCA_029260695.1 Phycisphaeraceae bacterium | reverse complement strand
CCACGGCACCGAGGCGCCGCGGGGTGTCTGCTGGCACGAATACGAGACCGACCACGAGGGTGGCATCTCGTTTGCAAGAATTATCCCACCGACCAGCCAGAACCAGGTGACTATTGAGTCAGACCTGCGCGAGCTGGCCAGACTGCTCGTCGACTTAAGTGATGAAGAGGCCGCGATGCGCTGTGAACACCTGATCCGGAACTACGACCCGTGCATCAGTTGTTCGGTGCATTTCCTGAAGTTCAGTCGTGACTGGCGGTGCGGGGGAGTCGGTGCCGCATCGCCGAACGGTGTGTTGGATGGAGGCTAACGAGATGGATGGTCAGGGCAACTCGATCCTGGTAGCCACCTGTGGCAACGTGATGGCGGCGGACGATGCGTTCGGCCCGCTGGTCGCACGGGAGTTGCGTCGCCTCGCTATGCCGGGTGTCGAGGTGGTCGATCTGGATATCAGGCCCGCGGCATTGCTGGATTACCTGCCGGTCGATACGGGGCTGATCCTTGTTGATGCGGTCTATGCACCGGGGTTGGAACCCGGGCGCGTGTTAGATATAGATTGGTTCAGCCCGGACAAGCCTGGCCTTGCCAACGACGACACGATGAGCTCCCACGGGCTGTCGATCGCTGTGCAACTGGACCTCGCCCAGCGGCTGGGCCTGCTCCCAGCGAGTGTCCGCCTGATAGCCGTTTCGATCGAGTCCGCGCGGGTCGGCCAATCCGCGAGCGACCGCCTGCCAGAACTGATCATCACCGCCTCCAACCTGGTGGTCATGCACGCCGAGCGCTGGTCCGCCTCGATCCTGGAGCGGACGTATGCATGAATTATCGATCGCCAGGTCGCTGCTTGGATTGGTCCGCGAGAGCGTCCCCGTCGGCGCGGTGGTGAGGTCGGCCCAATTGCGTGTCGGTCCGCTTCAGGCGGTCGAACCCGACGCGATGAAACTCGCCTGGCGTGCCGCTACGGAGGGCACGGTGTTTGAGGGGGCTGAGTTGTCGTTGACGCTTGTCCCCTGGGCGTTGTGCTGCCGGGAGTGCGGCCGGAGTTGGTCCAGCGAGAACTGGTCCGACCCTTGCACCTGCGGCTCATGCCGGGTCGATCCCGTCGGGGGTGATGAACTGACGCTGGTGTCGATCGAGGTGGACGAAACACAGACGCGTTTGGGTTCCGTCGATAGTGGCCGCGCTGTGAAGCGGGATCAGGCTTCCACGGAGGTTCACCGTGTCTGAAATCAAGATCGTCCAGAACGTGCTGAGGCACAACGACGAGATCGCTGAGATGAACCGCCGACGGCTGCGCGATGCGGGTGTGTTCTGTATCGACCTGATCGGCTCCCCGGGTTGCGGCAAGACATCGTTGCTGGAGGCGACACTCCGCAGGCTGCACGGCCGGATCAACATCGGCATCGTCGCCGGAGACCTGGCGACCGACCGAGACGCGCTGCGCATCCAAGCCTGCGGAGCGAAGGTCGTCCAGATCAACACCGGCAAGGGCTGTCACCTGGACGCCAACCAGGTCCGCCACGCGCTAGATGAAATCGACCTGGACGGGCTTGACCTGCTGATCATCGAAAATGTGGGAAACCTGATCTGTCCGGTGGGGTTTGACCTGGGCCAGGACGCCAAGGTCGGGATGTTCAGCGTCTGCGGAGGCGACGACAAGGCCGCCAAGCACCCGCACCTGGTCAGGGCCGCAGACCTGCTACTGCTTAACAAGATCGACCTGATGAAGTACGTCAGGTTCCATCCGGTCACCTTCCGCGAAGACGTCGAACGGCTGAACCCGGACGTGGATGTGATCGAGCTTTCTGTCACAGAGCCTCGGATCGACCGTTGGCTCGACTGGCTACTGAACAAGACCCTCGAGGTGCCCGCAAGGACGGATACCGAAGCGCCTGAACATACGCCATTTATTCAAGGAGGCATCTGATGCCCGCTGACAGCATGATTACAGTTGATGGCAACGAGGCGGTGGCGCGGGTCGCGTACCGGCTTAATGAAGTGGCGGCGATCTACCCGATCACGCCGTCTTCTGTGATGGGTGAGCTGTCCGACGACTGGGCGGTGCACGGGCAGGAGAACCTGTGGGGTTCGGTCCCCAGCATCGTCGAGATGCAGTCCGAGGGCGGGGCGATCGGCGCGGTCCACGGCGCACTGCAGGCCGGGAGCCTGGCGACGACGTTTACCGCGTCGCAGGGCCTGCTGCTGATGATCCCGAACATGTACAAGATCGCCGGAGAGTTAAGCTCCTTCTGCATGCATGTTGCGGCGCGCACCGTCGCAACACATGCGCTGTCGATCTTCGGGGACCACTCCGATGTGATGGCCTGCAGGCAGACCGGGTTCGCGATGTTGGCAAGCGGATCGGTACAGGAAGCGCAGGACCACGCGGGGATCGCGCAGGCGTCGACCCTGGCCAGCCGCATCCCGATGCTGCATTTCTTCGACGGGTTCCGAACTTCCCACGAGGTCGCCAAGATCCACCCGCTGTCCGATGATGTGCTGCGTAAGTTGATCAAGCCCGAGTGGATTGCCGCCCACCGGGCGCGCGCCTTGACTCCTGATGCTCCCAAGATCCGCGGCACCGCACAGAACCCCGACACGTTTTTCCAGGCCCGCGAGGCGTGCAACCCGTTCCACAACGCCTGCCCGCAGACCGTGCAGGAGCAGATGGATCGCTTCGCGGAGATGACCGGCCGGCAGTACCACCTGTTCGACTACGTCGGGCACCCCAAGGCCGAGCGGATCATCGTCATGATGGGTTCGGGTGCCGAGACGGCGCACAAAACGATCAGCGAGATGGTGCACCTTGGTGAGAAGGTCGGCCTGATTAAGGTCCGGCTGTATCGGCCGTTCTCGATCGAGCACTTCATCGCTGCTATGCCCCACACCGCCCAGCGTGTTGCTGTGTTGGACCGGACCAAGGAGCCCGGTTCGGTCGGTGAGCCTCTGTACCTGGACATCGTCGCGGCCGACTACGACTCCAAGCGAGACCCGTTCCCCGAGATCGTCGGCGGTCGTTACGGGCTGTCGAGTAAGGAATTCACCCCGGCGCATGTCAAGGCGGTGCTCGATAACCTCGCTGCCGACAAGCCCAAGAATCACTTCACGATCGGGATCACCGACGACGTGACCCATCTGTCATTGCCGGTCGATGATGACGTTGTTGTGGTGCCCCACGGCGTGACGCGGGCGATCTTTTACGGGATGGGTGCCGATGGCACGGTCGGGGCGAACAAAAACACGATCAAGATCATCGGGGAGTCGACCGACTTTTATGCGCAGGGCTACTTCGTCTACGACTCGAAAAAGTCCGGGGCGATGACGGTCTCGCACCTGCGTTTCGGGCTGGAACCGATCCGTGCGGCCTACCTGATCCAGCGTGCGGGGTTCGTCGCCTGCCATCTATTTACGCTCCTGGATACCGTGGATGTGCTGGCTAACGCCGAGTCGGGGGCGGTATTCCTGCTCAATGCGCCTTACGGCCCCGACGAAGTATGGGACCACCTGCCGGCCAATGTGCAGGGACAGATCATCGAGAAGCGGCTGAGGTTCTACGTGATCGACGGGTACTCGGTCGCTCAGAAGGCTGGGATGGGTCGGCGTATCAACACGGTGATGCAGACCTGTTTCTTCGCGATCTCCGGGGTGCTGCCGCGCGACGAGGCGATCAGTAAGATCAAGAAGGCGATCGAAAAGACCTATGCCAAGCGTGGCGAGGAAGTTGTCCGTCGGAACTTCGACGCGGTCGACCAGTCGCTTGAGAATCTTCACGAAGTCGCGGTCCCGTCGCAGGTCACATCGGCTCATGTGCGCCCGGCAATGGTCCCGGACGAGGCACCTGACTTCGTCAAGCGCGTGACGGCGGCGATGATGGCGGGCCACGGCGACGGCCTGCCGGTCAGCGCGTTCCCACCGGATGGCACCTGGCCGACCGGCACGACACGTTTCGAGAAGCGCAACATCGCACCGAGCGTTCCGGACTGGGACCCCGATGTGTGTATCCAGTGCAACAAATGCGTCATGGTGTGCCCTCACGCCGCGATCCGTTGCAAGGTCTACGACCCCGGCGAGCTGAAGGGCGCGCCCGATACGTTTAAGTCTCAGGATTACAAGGCCTCGGACTTCAAGGGGCTGAAGTACACCCTCCAGGTCGCGACCGAGGATTGCACGGGCTGCACCCTGTGCGTGAATGTATGCCCGGCGAAGAACAAGGCGGTACCCAAGCGCAAGGCCATCAACATGGTCGAGCATAACGATCAAGAGAAACTGGTTATCGAGCGGAGGGACTATGACTTCTTCCTGGACCTGCCGGATCCCGATCAGTCAAAGATCAAGCGCCTCGACGTCAAGGGATCGCAGTTGCTGCTGCCGCTCTTTGAATACTCCGGTGCCTGCGCGGGTTGCGGGGAAACACCCTACATCAAGCTGTTGACTCAGCTCTACGGCGACCGGTTGTTGATCGCCAATGCGACCGGGTGTTCATCGATCTACGGCGGGAACCTGCCGACCACGCCGTACTGCACCAACGAAGACGGGCGGGGCCCGGCGTGGAGCAACTCTCTGTTCGAAGACAACGCGGAGTACGGCCTGGGCCACCGCGTCTCGATCGACCAGCACCGTCAGCAGGCCCACGACATGCTCGCGGAGCTTGGTTCGCAACTGGATGCGGACCTTGTCTGCGGGTTGCTTAGTGGCAGTCAGGACGACTCCGCCGGCATCGCGATGCAACGGGATAGGGTTGTTCAGCTACGGGATGCCCTGACGAAGATCAATTCGGCACCGGCGCGGCGGCTGGATCAAGTTGCCGATTACCTGGTGAAGAAGGCGGTCTGGCTCGTCGGCGGCGACGGCTGGGCGTACGACATCGGCTATGGCGGGCTGGACCACGTCATGTCGTTACAAAGAGATGTCAACGTGTTGGTGTTGGATACCGAGGTCTACTCCAACACAGGCGGTCAGCAGTCCAAGGCGACCCCCCTGGGCGCGGCTGCGAAGTTTGCCGCGGCCGGTAAGAGCACCCACAAGAAAGACCTGGGCCTGATGGCGATGAGCTACGGCCACGTCTATGTAGCCAGCATCGCGATGGGTGCTAACGACAACCACACGGTCAAAGTTATGCAGGAAGCGGGCTCGTACCCAGGCCCATCCCTGATCATCGCGTACAGCCACTGCATCGCTCACGGCTACGACCTGTCGCACGGATTGGATCAGCAGAAGCGTGCGGTCGCCTCGGGGATCTGGCCGTTGTACCGGTTCGACCCTCGGCGTGTTGCACAGGGGATGCCTGCTTTGCAGATCGATTCCAAGCCGCCATCAATCCCGGTCGGCGAGTACATGAGTCAGGAGACACGGTTCCGCATGGTCGAGAAGATCGATCCCGAGCGGTTCCGCCGCCTATCCAAGGCGGCGCAGCGCCATGCCGTGCAGCGTGTGCAGCTCTACCAGCACCTCGCGGCGTTGAGCCTGGGTGATGGCAAGAACAATGGGCACTCCGAGAAGTCTAACCCCGCGCAACCCGCGGCAACTCGATAAGGAAGCAACAAGATGGACCTTTCAACGAGCTACATGGGACTTGAGCTGCCACACCCGCTGATGGCTGGGGCGTCACCGCTGGCTTACGACCTGGGCTCCGTGAAGCGGCTGGAAGATGCCGGTGCGTCGGCGATCGTGATGCCTTCCCTGTTCGAGGAGCAGATCCTGCGGGAGCAGTTGGCGACCCACGACAGCATCGTCTCGCACGATGAGGCGTTCGCCGAGGCGCTGGACTACTTCCCACGCAACGAGGAGTTCAAACTCGGGCCGCACGAATACCTTGAGAAGGTCCGGTCGGTCAAGAGCTGCACCGACCTGCCGGTGATCGCGTCTCTGAACGGGATGAGCGGTGGGCGGTGGCTGGATTATGCCCGGCTCATTGAGCAGGCCGGTGCGGATGCCTTGGAATTGAACATCTACTACGTCGCGATGGACCCCGATGAGACGGGCCGAATCCTGGAAGACCGTGCCGTGGAGATGGTCAAGACGATTAAGGAGTCGACCCGGCTACCGGTCGCGGTCAAGCTCTCGCCGTTCTACACGTCGTTGGTTGACTTCACGGGACAGTTGGTCGAAGCCGGAGCAGATGCTTTGGTGATTTTCAATCGTTTCTATCAGCCGGACATCGACGTGGAAGAGCTGGATGTCACGCGGGTCAACCTGTCAGGCCCGTCGGAGTTGCTGTTGCGGCTTCGTTGGCTGGCGATCCTGTCCTGCCGGGTGCAAGCGTCGTTGGCGGTGACCGGCGGGGTGCATAGCGAGATCGATGTGGTCAAATCTGTGATGGCCGGCGCACACGCGGTGCAGATGGTCTCGGCGTTGCTTGAGCGCGGCCCGGAGCACCTGCTCACCGTCCGCGAAGACCTCGAACGCTGGCTGATCGACCACGAGTATGACTCTCTGCGTCAGCTTCAGGGCAGCATGAGCCTGGAAAACTGCCCCAACCCTTCGGCCTACGAGCGGGCCAACTATGTGCATGTGTTGCAGAGCTGGAAATACTGACCGGTAGGGATATTGATCACCCCGAAGCGCCGAACCACTGCACCGTCAGGCCGGGCGCCCTCCGGCTTAACCGGTCCGCCAGGCGCGACAACGCGTCGTCGGTCAGCGCCGAAACATAGGGCTCGAGCGGCTGCCGGGCCACGGTGTAGAGTTGAATGAGTTTGATGCGGCACCCCGCTTGGATCAACTCGGTAACCCGGCTTGCGTAGGCTTCAAATTCATCCCCGGGGATGGGCTGGCCGTGCAGGTTGGCGAACATGCTTTGGATCACGATCGGCCGCCGCTTCCCACAGGTCAGGATGTTGTCGAGGATGGTCTTGAGCGGCACGGCCGAGCGATCTATCCGCTTGTAATAAGCCTCAGTGCCCGCGTCCAACTTCGCCCATACCTCTCCGTGGTTCTGGTCCAAGACCTGTAGGGCGGCTTCAACATTCGGGCGGCTAAGCAGGGTCGCGTTGGTGATCAACACGAGCTTGGCATCGTTGAGTCCGAAGTCTGTTTTTAGGCTCACAGCTATCTCGACCGCCTCGGCGAAGCCCTTGGCGGTGGTCGGCTCGCCGTCGCCAGAGAAGGCGATGTCGTTGATGCGTTTCAGTGCCGGGTCGATGCCTGCGAACCTTGGGTGGGCCCATAGCTCCCCAGATGCTACGGCTGCAAGCAACGCTGTAAGTTCTTCTTGGAGACGGCTAAGGTCAACGGGTTTGGGCTTGGGGTCTTCCTGCTTGTCGACCTGGCAATACACGCAATCGAAGTTGCAGATCGTGTCGGGGTTGAGGTTTATGCCCACCGACAGCCCCCGGCTGCGTCGGCTAACCACGGGGTACACATACGCGAACGACTCCCACTGCCTGCTGTGCTTGGCAAAGGGGTTGTCTGCAGGGGTGCGGGGGTTTGTCTTTGTAATCTTGGTGTGTTGATCCATGGCGACGCCTTTTTACCCGCCAGTCGGCTGAATTATAGCGTCTCTGGAGCTGTACAGAGGGGCTGGCTGGGATGGCCCTCGCTAGGGGTTGTGGTGTGATAGGCGCAAAAAAATCCGGACGCCGTGGGAGCGACGTCCGGTTCAGTGCTTGAAAACACAAGCGGCTAACTTAGCGTTTCCGAGACCGTTACACCTCGGCTACGCCAAACATGACAAACAGTTGATTCAGCGGCGGCGCCTCAGCATCGCGAAGCCGCCCATACCCAGCAGGGCGAGTGAAGCGGGCTCGGGAACAACCGAACCCGGTGGGGGCAGTACCCCGGCGTTCCAATTGCCCAGGATCAGGTTGAGGTCTTCGATGCCGACAAAGCCGTCACCGGAGGGGTCGCCCGCCAGCAGGTCGCCCGGGGTGACGTTGGAATTCCAAACGGCCAAGACAAGGTTCAGGTCGGTGATGCCGACGAAGCCATCGGCATCCAGGTCGCCGATGAGGGGGGGGGCTGCGGCCGCGATGATCTCCAGGACGACGTTGTCGAAGGTGACGCCGCCGCCGCTGGAGCTGACGCCTGAGGGGCTGCCGAAGCGGAGTTCGTTGAAGCCGCTGGCGGTGTGCGGTATGTCGATGTGCTCGGCCGAGAAGTCAAAGAGACCGTCTTGATCGACATCGATTTCATAGACGATCGATTCGGGTTTGATGGTGGCACGGTAGGTATACCATTGTGCAACAGAGAATACGTTAACAGGCGCATCGACTTCAACTTCCCAAGGGTCAATAATGAGGTTGCCATTATTATCAGCGTCTGCAATGATCGTATCGCCGTTCACATCTCTATCCTCGACGCCCATGTCCCACCCCTGCCAGTCGGGGTTCGGCGTGCCGCCGATCGAGTCGAACAGAATCCCGCGGTAGGAGTGGTGCGCGCCAAAGGGATTGTTCCACATGCCCAGCTCAACGATGTTCGTTGTCGCTGCTCCAACAGAGCGCAGGCCCAGGCCCATCCGCTTGTCCTCCGGGTTCGCCGCGAAGAACGGGTCGAGCGAGGTATCGTTGTCGTAGATGTCGACGGTGAGTTGGATCCACTCGGTCGCGCTCGCGGCGATCGGTGAAGCCAGGGCGTGTGTGTTGACGCTGCCGCCGGGATGGAAGGCAAACTTGCCTGTCACCTCGGGCGTCAGGTCCTGGTCGTCGTCGATTTCGGTCATGAAGATCCCGTCGAACCCTGCCCACTGGGCGTTCATGCCGCTGGTGCTGGTGTAGGCTTCGAAGTCGTCGCTAAACACGACGCCGACGGCACCCCACGATGTGGTTGCGCTGGCTACAAGTGCTGCGCATCCTAGTCCAAGTGCAAACTTCCGCATGATGTAATTCCTCCCTAACAAGATGGGTTATGAGTCGCCAGAAGCAACAGGTGCTCGTGTGCTTAGACTACCAACAGATTCGTATACACATTAAAAACGCAACCTGATTATATAACAATACGGGTGGCTGTCAACGGTTGATTTGATATTAGATTAAACTTGATTTCCTGCCTTCATGGCCGTGGACAGGGGTATATCGCAGTTCTTCGGGTCATATACAGCAAGGGATTTCAACGCATCAAATTAAATCGATGTCATAAGTACATATAAATCAGTAAAATAAGCATTATGTCTATGGTTGGGGCTTCAATTACATAATTGATGATCTATTTTGGTGGCTTGAGGTCTGAGGAAGCCTTTGTCATTGCCTGAAGCGTCTGGGGGGCGTCTTAGGCAAAGTCGACCTAAGTGATTGTCCCGTGGCTGATGATTCAACCGATGTTGGCTTTCATGGGTAGCCCAAGTATGGACGAAATCTCCTCACGCAACCGGCTAAAGCGGGGTGAGGCGGTGCCGCCGGCGGACCTTCGGCATCTTATAAACATGACCGATTGCACAGGGATGTTCCAGCACGCGATGTATTCCGTGCCGGATCTAAGGCATGGGTACTGTATAGATGACAATGCCCGCGCCCTGATCGCTGCGCTGTATCACGCAAAGTTATACAGAAATGTCACGACAGGGGTGTCGGTTCACCGCTACCTGATGTTTCTGGCTTACGCCTACAATGAGTCGGCGGGCGCGTTCCGGAACTTCATGTCATACGATCGCCGTTGGTTGGAGGCGGTCGGCAGCCCCGACAGCCAGGGCCGAACGATCTGGGCTCTGGGCGTGGCGGTGTCTATGGCGCAGGACGACGATACCCGTGACCTCGCCGGGTCACTGTTAACCAGGGCTTTGCCGGGTGTCAGCGGATTACCTGACCTGCGGTCCAAAGCATTCACCGTCCTGGGGCTGGAGCATTACCTCAAGCGGTATCCTGACAGCACCCCGGCGAGTCAGCCGTCGATTGCCCTGCGCGACCGCTACGCGTCGGAGCTGTTTGCCGCGTTCATGGACAACGCCTCGGACGATTGGCCGTGGTGCGAAGACGTGGTGATCTATGACAACGCCAAGCTCTGCCACGCCCTGTTGGTCGCGGGCGATTCGATGGATCGAGCCGACATGATCGAGCAGGGCTTTAAGTCGCTGCGCTGGTTGTTGGATGTGCAGCGGGCGCCGCAGGGGCACCTGAGCATCATCGGCAACGCGGGCTGGTTGCCTCGGGGTGGTAAGAAAGCCGGCTTTGATCAGCAACCGTTGGAAGCGCAC
Source organism: Phycisphaeraceae bacterium (assembly GCA_029260695.1). Lineage (GTDB taxonomy): Bacteria > Planctomycetota > Phycisphaerae > Phycisphaerales > Phycisphaeraceae > JAJRRS01. Next base: position 3,515 of record JAJDCT010000096.1, on the reverse strand, counting down.
GCTTTAGTTCACGCCTGCCTGGCTGCGGCGACGATCAGCGGTGACACGGTGTGGGCGGACGAGGCCTGGCGGTGTTTCCAATGGTTCACCGGCCGAAACGACCTGGGCGTGATGTTGTACGCACCGGACACCGGCGGTTGTATGGATGGTCTGCGCCCCGACGGGGTCAACCGCAACCAGGGGGCTGAATCCACGCTTGCCTACCTCCTGAGCGTGTTGGAGCTGCACCGCTACCGCGCGTCGTTGGCCTGAAGTGTTAAGTCCGAGTCGTGGACCTGCCCAGCCATCACAGGCGTTATGGCTTGCCACCTGGCCGGCTTCTTTTCACAACACGTCGTGAGTCCGCCCACGGTTATATCCGACGATTGATGCTGAGGGCTCGTTATGGGACGGGCCCGATGTGGAGCGGGCGGTGTTTAAGTCCGCCGGTCGAGCCGACGATGACGGTGAAGCGGGTTGTATCGGTTGCACGGACCTGGTGCAAAGCCGGACGATCGACTGGAGTTGATGACCATGTGGTTTCTGCCAAACGCCAAGCCAAGCGATTCGGTTGTAGAACAAGATAGTGCGTCCTATGCCGCCGAGTCTCACGGCGTCGGGGCATCCGGGGAGACGGCGCCTCAGCCAATCGTTGCGCCTGAGCGCACGGTCTATGACGAGTCACAAGCGTTTTACGTCGTTTTGATTTTCTTCGCCGCGATCGCGCTGCGTGTGATGTTGTTTGCGGTGGGCCCCTACGGGGACAGCGAGCGCGCGATGTATCCCGATTCGTACCGTTACGTCGAGTTGAGTGAGGCCCTGGTGGGGCAGGGCGAGTTTGGTCTCTCCGTGCCCGAGACGGGTGTGGTGCATGAACCGTTGCATCAGTTGCGTGTGGATCTTGGTCAGCTTGAGCCGACTGGCGCCGACGGGCTGCGTCCTGAGATCATGCGGACGCCAGGATACCCCGCGTTGCTGGGAGTCACGGCCTGGCTTGGGCTGGGCATGAACGGTCTTCTGCTGTTGCAGTGTTTGTTTGGTGCGGCCTCGGTAGCGCTGGTGTACGGGATCGGACGGGCTCTATTGAAACGCCCGGGCCCTGCGCTGTTTGCGGCGGTGGTTGTCGCGGTGCACCCAGCGGATATTGCGGCTCCGACCGCGGTACTCACCGAGACGTGTTTTACCTTCCTGGTGCTGCTTGGCCTCTGGTCGGTCGCAGATCGCGAGACACGGGGGATCGGTTCTACAACGTTCGGTGGGCTGCTGATCGGGTTGAGCGTACTGGTCCGGCCGGTGTCGATCATGTTGGGGCCCGCGGTTGCTCTTTGGATGGTTGTGACCGACTTCAGGATCAAGACCTTCGTGCTGGCAACGCTGATGGTTGCGCTGTCCTTGGCACCCGGGGCGGCGTGGATGGCACGCAACGAGTCCGTGGGTTTTGGCTACCGGCTTAGCAGCATCCCCTACATCAACACCTACTTCTACGGCAATGCCTACATGCGGATCACCGAGCAGGGCGGCGACTGGAAGCAGGACTGGCCCGCGACCGTTGACTCACTTATGGGTGAGCTGCGTGCCGAGCAGAACCTCAATCCCGATGCGGAAGTCTTCGACACGATGAAGACGATGGGTCTCGGGGCGATCATAGATAATCCGGGTCTGTACGGGCGGGTCCTCAAGGAGAGCGTGACGAAGTTCTTCACCGATCACTCGATGGGTGGGCTATACCAGCAGCTGGGTCTGACCTACACCCCTACCGGCTTGAGAGACAAGCTGATGAACGGCGGCTTTGCGTGGTCGAATCTGGCTGAGACCCTCAAGAACCCCACCGGCTGGCTGGCGCTTGTCTGGGTCGGGTTTAACGGCCTGCTGCTGGTCGGGATGGTCCTCGGTGCGGTGATGCTTCTGGTGCGCGGGCACTGGTCGGCGTTGCTGTTGTTGGGCGGCGTGATGCTCTACTTCGTATTCGCGACACAGACCACCGGGCTCGAACGGTTCAGGCTCCCCGTCCTGGGTATCCAGGCGTTGCTGGTCGCGTCGTTATTCGCACCACGGTTCCCCCGTGCGGAGAAGACCCGCAAGCCCAAGCGGCGTTGGTACGAGCAGGACGAAGAAGAGGGCGATGACACCGACAGTACGGAGCCTCAAGCCCCCGAGACCGAAGCCGCTGAGGAATCCGAGCCTGAGTCGCTGGCTCGGCCTCTGTAAGCGGGTTACCGGACCTCGGCACCCGACAAGTCACTTAAGTAACGCCCCGGTTGCGTCGATACAGCCTTTGCCGGTTGTATCGGCTGTAACGATTGGGCGGCTACCGTCCAGACTTCGAAGTGATTGCGCTTCGGGAGCCCGCGGCTTGTCCAGCACACCTTTTACGACCATCATCCCGCCCGCCCAAGCGTCTGCTCATGGGGCGCATGTGACCATCATCAAGCCGCAACGAGGCTTAGGTGCGCTCGACCCGTTCGAGCTGTGGCGGCGTCGTGAGTTGGCGTGGGTCCTGGCGTTGCGCGACCTGCGGGTGAGGTACAAGCAGACATTCCTGGGCGTGGCATGGGCTGTGATCCAGCCATTGGCCACGATGGTCGTGCTGCACATCTTCTTTGGCAAGGTCATGGGGATGGCAGACAAGGTTGGAGACGTCCCCTACCCGGTCTTCCTCTACGCCGGACTTCTGCCCTGGACGCTTTTTTCCAACGCTGTGACCGCGTCGAGCAACAGCCTGGTCGGCAATTCGCACATCCTCAGCAAGGTCTATTTCCCAAGGCTTTTGCTCCCCTTGTCGGCGACACTCGTTCCGGCGATCGATTACGCGATCGCGTTTGTCGTCCTGGCTGGGCTGATGTTGTGGTTCCAGGTCCCGGTCACGCTGGGCGTCGTGCTGGTGCCTCTGCTGGTGCTTTCGACGGTGCTGGCGGTCCTGGGGGTCGGCATCCTGCTTGCGAGCCTGACGGTGTGCTACCGGGATTTCCGTTATGTCGTGCCGTTCATGCTTCAGCTCTGGCTGTTTATGACGCCGGTGATCTACGACCTGAGCTTCGTGCCGCAGCGGTACCAGTGGCTGATGAATCTCAACCCGATGGCCGGGACGATCGACGCCTTCCGCGCCGTGGTGTTTGGCCAGCCGGTGAACTACGCCGCGTGGGCTGTCTCCACGACGGTTGCGGTGATCACGCTGGTCATCGGCCTGGTCTGGTTCGCGAAGCTGGAGCGGAAGTTCGCGGATGTGGTGTAAACGGATTAATCATGAGTGACGCATCGATTCAGGTTGAGGGTCTTTCTAAACGCTACCGGTTGGGGCAGACGTTGACGCTGCGCCAGAGACTTGCGGCGATAGCTGGGAAGGTCCGGCGGGGCGGGGGTGGGAAAGCGGATGGTGGTAGCGGCGACGAGTTCTGGGCGCTGCGTGACGTGGAGTTTGATGTGCAGCCCGGTGAGGTGCTGGGGCTGATCGGCCGCAACGGCGCTGGCAAGAGCACGCTCCTGAAGATCCTCTCGCGGATCACCGACCCGACCCACGGCCGGGTCACCATCCACGG